>JAJZKY010000790.1 GCA_021803885.1 Planctomycetota bacterium | reverse complement strand
GACGGGGGGCAGCAACTTAATATCCAGATGCTGCGCTTCATTAAAGGTCTGCAGGGCGATGAGGGTGGTGGGGGCGCTGGCCCAGAGTTTTTGAAGAATTTTGCCGGTTTCATGCAGGTGGCCGCTTTGAGCCATGAGCCTCGCCAGGCCGATCCGGGCATATGGGTCTGCACCGGCCTCTTTGAACTTGGCAATGGCCGCCCCGGTGTAGAGTTCCCGCATCAGTTGCCAGCCATGAATGCGCAGGTAGATGGGGTTTTGCGAACCGAGAAGGTCTTCGATTTTGGCAACCTGCGCATTGATATCACCCGGCAATTTGGGGGCATACAGGAGGCGAAGCCACACGAGATCGGCCTTCAATTCGGGGGCATGGTTGACCTTGATCGCCTTTTTCAATCGCGCCTCGAGGCGTGAGAGCAGAAGGGCGGCCAGATTTCCGGTGGCGGTATGCGTCTTACAGATGGCGGAGAGCGCCAGCGACAAAGTGCCCGCCGTCGGATGGCGCAAAGCCGTCAACTCACTCAGGTAGGCGTGAGCTTCCTGCGATTTTCCCGCCATCTGCCAGAATGCGGCCAGATCACCGGCGAAACCGGGGTTGAGTTTCTCCCGCGCCTGCTGAAATTGCTGAATGCTCTGATTGGCCCAGGAAGCCGCGGCGGCGTACAGGCGGTGATCGGCGAGGATTTTTGCCCCCGCTTCCAGAAGCATGGGCTGATACGGGTCCGCCTCGAGTGCTTTGGTGATGACATACATCCGCTGGGCCGCGCCGGCATGATTTTTAACCAGACTCGCCAGCATAAAGTTCCATGCATTGACGTTGGCGGGATCCAGCTTGACCGCTTTAATAAAATATCCAGCGGCCCGGGTGTTTCGGGCTTGCGCCGCATACAATTCTCCGATGCGCAGCGCGAGCATGCTCCCCAGTTGCTGGCTTCCACCATCCGTCTTCAGCGCCGTCTTATAAATGGTGATGCGTCCCCCGACGGTCTGCTTGGCGCCGGCGAGGGCATCGACGAGTTTCAGTTGAGCGACCAGATTTTGAGGCTCAAGTTTGCACAGGGCCAGCAGCGCCTTGACCCGCAAGGCCGGTCGATTCACTGTGCCCGCCGCTTCCGCCAGGAGGCGATAGCCGGTTTCAGATTTTGGATCCAGTCGCACCGCCATCTGGAGAAGATCGTCCGCAATGGAGGCCGCCCGAAGGGATGGAATCGTGGTGTTGCGCCCGATACTCCGGGCATCATCCACGAGTTGATCCGCGAGCCGAATCCGCCCGTTTGCGCCGGCAAGGGCGGCACCGCACGGCCCAAGGACGGCGGCGCTGAGCAATATCCATCCGGTTATCCGTCGGAATTTACGATTATTTGTCGGAATCATCTCGAAAACCCTAATCGACTACAAGATCAACAGTATAACGTCACGTCGCTGCGAGTTAGCTTCCCGATCCGTTATGGAACCTCTGCCATCCGAGGCCGATAACACCCTCCGGGCTCGAACCGGGCAGAAGGTCTTATACCGGGCTCGATATGGGCGGTCAATTCAGGCACGATTATTCCATCATCAGTCGCGGAAAATCGCTATTTACCTCTGGGTGGAGGGCCCGGTCGCATTAAACATTCACCGCATCACCCAGCATTCAGACCCATCTCCAGACCATGAAATCAACCTGAGCAAACCCGCCTCTCCATGCGGCATGATGAAGCCCATCCTCCATGCGGCATGCCCAGCATACACTCCCGCAAGGCATATCGGTTATTAACTCTTCGGCCTTCATGATTTTGGGCCCTTGCCTGAATGGAAAAAAACAATCGGCGACTCGGCCGGCGGCGGATGCTTATCCCAGATCTGCCCTTTAAGAGAATCCAAATATCGCAGATACCGCAGGATGATGGCCGCTCTGGCCGCGAGTAGTTCGGTGAGGGCTTGATCACCGGTGGGTACTCCGATCAGGCGAAGTCGAATGGTGCAGCTATGGATTCGACCCGCCTTCAAAACACGAAGAACCACCCGCGTGCCCGCCCGGAAACTCATCATCAACCGGAGAAAATCATTCGCCGTCATGCTCGATCCGAAATACCGGCCATTGACGCCGAGGATCATATCGCCGCGTCGTAATTTCCGTCCCGCCGGAAAGCCCCGCAGGACTTTTACTGCGTAAATGGCCGAGAACGACTGCGTTCCCGATCTCCTGCCGATAACAATAAATTCAATCCCGAGAAACGGCCGCACACCCCGATCAGAAATTTCCCTCTCGAGATACAACTGCAGGGCGATTCGCCGCAATCGCGCCGAGAGTTCAGGATTGGCTGTACGGATGCAGGCTTCGGTGACAGCCGTGATCGCGCCGGTCGGAGCCATCAGCAATGCGTGTTCCGCCGCATGACGCACCTGCCAGCGGGTGCTTTTAAGTTGATGAATTTGCGATGCGATGGAAGGCGGGGGCGTGCCCGGAGGGTTGGCGAAAACCGACGGCCGTGCCTCGATGAGCAGCGCCGCGATCGCCAGTAAGCACATCCACCTTTTGATCATGGCTTCATCATGCCTGAATCGCCCCCCGGAATCAACCTGCCAATATGCACCGCAGCAGATTTCCGCCTCATAGGGTGGTGTGGTGTAAAATTCCGGACGGATTCCATAGATGGGGCCTGAATCGTACGGAATCCTCAAATCCGAACGCCACAAAGCGAATTCGGGCGTAGCGTGATTTTCGCAAATATCAGACCCATACGTCGCGATGCTGAAATTGGAAAATTGCAGCCGAGCCGGTTGCGATGTAAAGTTTTGTGGCGGCATGATATTGATGCATGTCGATATCTGCGAGCGTCCCAGGTCGGTTTTTGCCGAGGTTTGACGGTCGCCGGGGCCTGACGGGCGTCTTTTCCGTGTTTTGGCGCAGGCGTTTTCATATCGCATGGTTTTGGGCGCGATTCTGGTTTGATGATGAGGTTGTGGACCGGACTGTGCCGACGGCGGATCCGTGACGGCGTCTT
>JAJZKY010000789.1 GCA_021803885.1 Planctomycetota bacterium | reverse complement strand
GGCGTGGAGGTGTGGTGCGAGAGTCATTGGAATTGACACGTCAGAGGCAATGCTCGACGTAGCTCGTAGGAGGGCACTGGTTGAAGGTGCTCCGATTGATTTCATTCAAGGGTCGGTGGAGCATTTACCCTTTGCGGCCGAATCCTTCGATGTTGTCTTTATGGTGACGTTGTTATGCCTGCTCAACGATCCATCGCTTGCGGTCAGAGAAGTTCATCGGGTGTTGCGGCCCGGAGGCAGGCTCATCGTCGGAGAACTGGGATCATACAGTCTGTGGGCACTGCAGCGGCGGCTCAGCGGCTGGCTCGGGAATTCATTTTGGAGGAAAGCTCACTTTTGGACAGTGCACGAACTACATGGGCTGATCGCCAAAGAAGGTTTCAGGGTTAAATCAACCACAGGTAGCATCTACTACCCACCCGTTGGCTTAGCCGCTCGGACGATGTGCAGCGCTGAAGGTCTATTGGGCCATCTCGGAGCATTCGGCGCCGCGTTCCTGACCGTGAGCGCCGACAAGGTGTAATTCATATGAGTGACGCTATGAACAGGATTTATCTCGACTTCAATGCCAGCACACCATTGGCGCCTGAAGTGCGTGCAGCGATGGCTCAAATGCTTGAGGAGCCTTACGGGAATCCATCGAGCAGCCACTGGGCCGGCACACCTGCACGACAGGCAGTCGAAGACGCCCGCGCAAAGGTCGCCCGGTTGCTGGGCTGCAAGCAGAGCGAAGTTGTCTTTACGAGCGGGGGCAGCGAAGCCAACAACCACGCTCTTAAGGGGGTGTTCTACGCGGCGGGTCGGCGCGGTGCCCACATCATCACGACACAGGTCGAGCACCCGGCCATTATGAATCCTTGTCGATTCCTGGAGCCGTACGGCGCCAGCGTGACCTATCTCCCAGTTGATGGATATGGCCGCGTCGACCCAGATGACGTCCGCAAGGCATTACGGCCTGAAACCGTCCTGGTTTCGGTCATGCACGCGAACAACGAAGTGGGCACGATTCAGCCCATTTCGGAGATTTCGCGCATTGTGCGTGGCACCGGAGTCCTATTGCATACGGATGCTGCTCAGTCCGTTGGCAAGATTGAATCCAAAGTCGAGGTACTAGGAGGCCGTCTGAGTAAGGGGCACTGAGCGGAAGCATGGTTTGCGGAGGCGAGTCGGGTGGGAAATTGGCTGATTTGGGCGGCTGATTCACGTGGCGTGAGGGTTTCGACACGCCCTTTGGGGTTACTCGTAGCTTATTTCATGCCGTGCATGCCCGATGCAGTTTGAGCACATTGTGTGTGGCACAGACGAGCGCCCATTCGGAGCGGACTTTGTCGACGCCGCGCAACAGGAACTGACGGAAGCCCTGCGCCTGTTTGATTTGCCCGAAGACCGGCTCGACGATGGTCTTGCGCCGCGCATAGATGGCCTGGCCCGCCCTGGTCATGAGTTTTCGTTTCATTCGCTCGACCAGCGTGGCCGACTTCGGAATCCGTCCACGCGGGCTTTGCTCCGAGATCTGATTGTGTTTCTGTTTGCCTGTGGCTATGAATAAGTCGATCCTTTTTTTTGCGGCCCGGCGAAGATTTTCCTCCGAGCAATAACCGCTGTCGGCCAGCACTTCACGAACCCTTTGTTTGGCCTGGCGCCGGACCGCATCGATCATCGGCAGCAATTGCTGTTTATCGTTGGCCTGCTGGGTCAGCGCTTGTCCAACAATCAACTGCAGCACTGGCTCAACGGCGGCCTGCGCGTTATAGGCCTGCACGAAACCGTCCGGGCCCTTCATGATCCGTGACTCCGGATCGGTGAAGTTATGCTGCGCCTTCGGCTTGGGCTGAACATGAGAGCGCCGCTTGCCACCTGAACCGCTGCCCGGCTTGTTGTCGCCGCCCTTCTGTTTCTGCTTCTGTGCAGTTTCGGTGCGGGCACGCTCTTCAAGAGCCTTCTTCGCTTCGGCGATGCGCGCCAGGCGCCCTTCGCGGCGGGCCAACTCCGCTGGCAACTCATCGCCACGCCTCGTGCGTCCGTACCGCTTGTCTTCGTCCTTGTCGGTCTGTTCGGACTCGGCCAGCAACCGCTTCACTTCCTCGCGCAGACGCTGCTCTTCACGCAACATCCGTTCGTAGCTCATAGCCTTATGCTTGCTTGCATTGGCCTTGATCTTCGTGCCATCGATGGCCACACGGCCGAGCTTCATCGTGCCCAGTCTCAGCGCCAGTTGCAGCACCTGCGTAAACAAGCCTTCCAGAGCCTTCAGGTGAATCCGGCGAAACTCCGAAATGGTGCGAAAGTCCGGCTCGTTACCCGCCGCCAGCACCCGAAATGCAATGTCCTCGGACAAGCGCTTCTCCAGTTGTCGCGAGGAGAACACGCCCACGCAATACCCGTAGACCAGAACCTTGGTCATCATGTGCGGATGATACGGAGGATAGCCGCGCTCCTCGCGCTCATAGTGCTGCTCGATCTGGCTCAGGTCCAACTGGTCGATCAGGTCGGAGACGAAATACGCCAGGTGCCCTTCCGGCAACCACTCGCGCAAACTCGGAGGAAGAAGAAAATCCTGCTCTGGAAAGTACGGCCGGTAGACCTTCGCCATATGTAGAGACTCGCAACTTCTTCTCCACTTTTCAACTACCTTGCGCCTGCTCCACGCAATTACTCAGACACGCTCCTAGGCGTCGATTTGCTCTCCGTGGCCGGTCACAAGCTCTATGGTCCCAAGGGAGTTGGCGCGCTTTATATTCGCGAAGGGGTCTTCCTTGAACCGCTCATCCATGGCGCAGGCCACGAGAGCGGCCGGCGAGCCGGAACTGAAAATGTGCTATTAAACGCGGCGCTGGGAGTGGCCTGCGAAGTGGCTGCGAAATGGATCGGCATGGAGCCGGTTAGAATTCTGCGTGACTACTTCTGGGAGCGGCTTCAGTCGGTCTTGGGAGAAAGAGTAGTGATGCTCGGGCATCCCACGGAGCGCTTGCCGAATACGCTCAATGT
>JAJZKY010000788.1 GCA_021803885.1 Planctomycetota bacterium | reverse complement strand
GCTACAGTAACCTTGGATTCATTTCAAGGAGGTGGCAGACGATGGCAAGACCTTCCGATCCCAAGGAGGATCGGGCGATTGAACGCTATCAGTGGATTGCGCCCTTACTGGCAGCGGGGTTAGACGCGGCCAAGGCGCACCAACTGAAGGAGGAGATTAGTGCCCAGACGGGGTGGTCCGAGCGCACAATTCGTCGCTATGTAGCGCGCTATCGCGCCCAGGGCTGGGAAGGGCTCAAACCCCAGTCGAAAGGGCCCCGGCGCCGGGACGACGTGCTATCCGAGGCCATTCTCGAGGAAGCGATGATCTTACGCCGGGAAGTTCCGCGCCGCAGTATTACCCAACTGATTCAGATCTTAGAATGGGAAGGGCGGGTGGCGCCGGGGCAACTCAAACGGAGTACACTCCAAGCCCGCCTCGCCGAAAAGGGCTATAGTGCTCGGCAACTGCGGTGGCAGAGCGCCTCGGCCGTGGGCAGTCGGCGCTTTCAACGACGCCATCGTAATGCGTTGTGGCAGAGCGACATTAAATATGGACCGTATCTGCCCATCGGTCCCAAAGGCGCAAAAAAACAAGTCTATCTGGTGGCTTTCCTCGATGATGCCACTCGCTATGTGGTGTATGCCGGATTCTATCCGACCCTGGATCAAATCATCGTCGAGCATGCTTTGCGGCAAGCGATTACGGGCTATGGGGTGCCGGAAGCCGTTTATTTCGATAACGGCAGCCAATATACGACGAAACAGATGCATCGGATTTGCACCAAACTGGGGATTCACCTCCTCTATGCGAAGCCGTATTCGCCAGAAAGTAAGGGAAAAATTGAGCGCTTTAATCAAAGCCTCGATGCCTTCCTCACCGAGGCGGCGCTGGACCAGCCCGCGACGGTGGACCGGCTCAATGCCCTCTTGCAGGCCTGGCTGAGTGAATGTTACCACACCCAACCGCATACCGGCCTGGATCCCGTCCGAACACCCGCCGTCGCCTATCGTGAAGATGCTCAGCCCATCCGGTGGGCGGAAGCTGACCAGGTCACGCGAGCCTTCTTATCTGCGCGAACCAGCAAAGTCAACAAGGTCGGCGGGATTAGTTTTCAGGGCACCCAATATTACGTCGGCACCACCTGGGCCGGCCAGACGGTGGAGGTGGTCTATGATCCCACCGACCTGAGCACGGTGAGTATCGAAGTCCCGGGCGTCGAGCCGTGGACGGCTCGGCCCATGGTCATCCCCGAATATAACGGCATACACCGCGCCAAACCCCCGGCCAAGGCCAGTCGGGCGGACCAAGGCCCTTCGCGATTACTCGCGGGGGCTCAGAAACAGCAGGCCGCCCGCCAAGAGCGCAAACAGCCCGCCTTGGCGTATCGCCAAGTCTGGGCGGAGCCCGCGGCTCCAAGCCCTGAGGCCCCACCCCAGCCGGAGGACTCCGATCATGAGGATTGAAACGTTCTATGGGATGCAACGGCTGCCGTTTACGGCAGAGGGCGAGGCGTCGAGCATCTTTCGATCGCCGACCTGGGACGAAGTACTCTCTCGGCTCCAGTATGTGGTCGATCATGCCGGGTTTGGTGTCATCACCGGCGAGTGTGGAGTGGGCAAAAGTACCGTCCTGCGGCACTTCTGTCGGGCCCTAGATCCGGCCACGTCGCCCGTCTGTTATGTGGCCGATTCCAAACTGACGCCGCGCACCCTCTATCCGACCCTCCTCGCACAGTTAGGCTATGAGCCGCTGCGCGCCGGGTTAGAAGCCAAACGTGCTGTGCACCGGGAATTTGCTCAAATGCATCGTCGCGATGGCCTCCGACCCTTAGTGGTGATCGACGAAGCGCAAGGGTTGAGCCGTGATCTCATTGAAGAACTCCGCTACTTGCGCAATGCGGCCATGGACGGGCACAGCCTCATCGCCGTCGTCTTAGTCGGTCAGCCAGAACTCCGCGATCGCTTGCGGTTGCAAGCGTATACGGCCATTCGCCAACGGGTGACGGTCCAAGGGCAACTCATTCCCTGGGACCGGTCAGAAGTCGATGCCTATGTGGCGCAACAATTACAGACCGTGGGCGTCGATCATGCCCTCTTTACCGAAGAGGCGTTGAAGGTGGTCTATCAAGCAACCAGTGGCATCGCGCGATTGGTCAACCAACTCTGTACTCAAAGTCTGTGGTATGGGGCTCAACAAGGCCACCACCTCGTGGATGACCGCATGGTCACCCACGTCATCGAAGGGGAAGGGTGGTAACCGCTGGGGTGCCCTTCCCTTATCCGAAACGCTCAACGTCCCGGGGGGCTGCTCGTCGGCGACGGGTGCCCTGCCAGACATCACATCCAAACACCTATCAGGAGGGATTTATCATGGCTTATGTCCACCCGCTTCGACCGCATGGTCGAGGGTACCAGATGTATCGATTGCGAGTGCGCCCTTGGGCGGTCATTCGGGATATCGAGGGATTTATCGATCCGGACACTATGGAATATCTGACCTTCGCGGCGTGGCAAGACCGGACTTTGCGGCAAGTCCTCGCCGATGCGCGCTGGCTGACCGTAGCGGCCACATGGCTCGCTCAAAATTCTTATCGCGTCTGGGCCTCCGCCGATTTGGATGACTGGGGAGACTTTGTGGAAGACGTGACGTATCCTTCACGTTCTCGACGTTCTCCCAGGGAATCGGCGGCGTGGCAGGCCGTGGAAGTCTTGCATCGCGCCTATGCCTACTGGCACTGGACCCATCCCGACCGATTTCACTGTCAACCCTTCCCGGCTAGCGTGCTCGAACGTCGGAGTTGGGTTCGCCGCGTCCTCAGCGTGATGGACTACGATTTGTAAGAATGAGAGCCATCGTCTCCGTTAGAGGCCAGGTTGCCCTGCAACCTGGCCTCTAAGCTATGCACAGTACCCTCTGCCTTTCGATCATGAGCGGCGTCCTGGAGCAATCCATTGAGACTTGCCCTCAATGGTCCATTACTGGAGCAGAATCTGGTCAATACACCTA
>JAJZKY010000787.1 GCA_021803885.1 Planctomycetota bacterium | reverse complement strand
AGCGGCCGGGATGGCCGGTTACAGCGGTGGGGAATTTACCGTGGCGGGTTCGGGCAATGTCGCCCCCAACGACTACCCACTGTATTACATGGGGGGGCCGGAGGATAGCTTCCAATATGTGTATCAGCCATTAGGGGGCAATGGCCGGATCACCGCCCAGATCAACAGCCAGACCAATACCGGCAACTGGGCGCAGGCGGGAGTGATGATGCGGGCGAGTGCCAATAGCGGTGCGGTCTTCGGCGGTATTTTTATAACCCCTGCCGAGGGTGTGGAATTTTTAACCCGTAGCGTTTCCGGCACTGGTGCCACCATGCAGGCGGATATTTCGTACGGTCCCCCGGCCAGTGGGGCGCCGGTGTGGTTGACGCTAACGTACCAAGGCGGCGTTTTAACGGGCTATATATCAGTTGATGGGGCTAATTGGAGCCAGATCGGGCAGGCCACGGTAAATTTGGGTGCAGCACCGATGGTGGGTTTGGTGTCGGCCAGCAATTCAACGACGGCCACCAGCACGGCCACCTTTGACAATGTGGCCGTGGAAGCGGTGGGCAGCCTCAATGTGGTGCCGGAAATGGCCCAAAGCATTCAGACCGAGAGTTTTTCGGGTTCGGATGGGCGGATCACCTGGCGGCCGATACCCGATGCCACGAGCATCACGGTGCAGCAAAGCACGGATGGGGTGAACTGGACCACGGTCGGCGCCGGAATTCCCGGGACAGCGGATACGTGGTTGCCCACGGGCCTTTCGCCCAGTACGACGTATTATTATCGTGTTCAGGCCGGCAACGCCAACGGTGTTGGGCCGTGGAGTCCGACGGTGAGTTTGACCACAGGCAGTTCCACCACGTGGGGGCTGTATTCAACCGCGGCGGGTCCAAGTTACGCGGGCACGGGCAATGATGCGGATGTGATGGACATCACCACCTCGCCGGGCTACGTGTACGCGGATTCCTGGCAGCAGGCTTTTTTGCGTGGGGCCGGCGGGCACACGGCCAATAACACGTCGGGCGCCAGCTTCCAGGTGGGTAATTTTGCCGCCGCGAGCACGGGGTTGGGATATTACGGCAATTCGTATTCACTCACGCTGCCGAACCTCGGCAGTTCACCGAGTTACACGCTGCCGGCCAATACGGCCGGGTTTGATGACACCGCCGCCGAATATTATTACATCGGCGGCCAGAACACGACCAGCACCACCGAAACCGTTGGCGGTTCCGGCTCGACCCAGCCCTACGATTACAAGGTTTACACGACCACGTATTGGGGTTATTTCGTCTGCTCCGCAAGCTCCGGCAGCCCTGTCAGTTACTTCAACGGTGCCCCGCAAATCAGCGCTCCCAGCCTGCCTTCGCCGGGCCTCGTGGGCGGTGCGGGCCTGAGCCCCAGTTGGACGACGGCGACCCAATTCACCCCAGACAGCAGCGCCGGCAACGGCTGGTCCAATTCCAGCCAGGGCTTTCTGCAAAATCTCGGTGGCGGCGACAACGCCGGTAACCCCAATATTCTGGTGGTCAGCGGCCCTAACAGCCAGTTGGAATTTGATTATAACGGCGCCGGCTACCAGGTGGCAGCGGTGGGCGATGCCAACGAGAATTACACCCTGGTCCACACCACCAACAACACTTATGCCATGACGGACACTTCGGGCAATGTGTCCACCTATTACGATTTCTCCAGCGGCGTCCCATCCTATTTGCAGGGCAAACTGATTTCCACGAGGGACCCTGCGGGCAACGCGTCGATTTACGGCTACAATTCCACCGGCCAACTGACCAGCGTGACGCAAACCGACGCCGCCGGCGATGTGGAAACCTTCGCCTACACCTACATCACCAGCGGGGCGAGCGCGGGCAAGGTATCCCTGGTTACCCAGTCCATCCAGCGTGGAACCGGCCAACCCAATGTTCTCTACCGCCAGATGGCGTTCACTTATTACGACGGCAGTTATACTGGCGATATGCAGTATGGCAACGCGGGGGATCTGCGGACCGTCACCGTTGAGGATGGCAGTGGCAATGTCATTGACGAATCCTATTACCGCTATTACACGCCGACGGAACTGGCTGCCGGCGCTCAGGGTTTTGTCGGCGGCCTGCAATACGTGTTCAATTCCAAGGCCTACACGCGGCTGTCAGCGGAATTTGCCGATCCGTTTTCGGCCACGGCGGCCCAGGTTGCGCCCTATGCGGACAATTATTTCCAGTACAATTCCAACCATCAGGTGACGCTGGAAACCTTCGGCAGCGGCGGATCATCCGCGACCTCCGGCTTGGGGACGCAAACCTTCAGCTACAGCCAAAACCCCAATTTCGTCGTGGGCTATAATTACAACACCTGGTTCACGCGCACCACCCAAACCAATCAGGACGGCAGCCAGACCATTGTTTACACCAATGTCGATGGCGATACCCTGCTGCAGATGACGGTGGACACCACGGACAATGGCGATCCCAGCCTGAATGGGGATGCCTGGATCACGGCCAACACCTATGACAGCCAGGGCCGACAATTGGAAAGCATATCCACCTCGGCCATCAATCTGGATGCATCCTTCCTCAATGGCAGTGCCGCGGCGCTGAAAGCCGCGAGCACTCCGGCTGAGTTCCAGGCGGCATTGGCGCAGTTTGAAACGGCCTTGCAGCAGTATGCCGATCTGGGGATTTCCGAGGGGCTGGTGCAAACCAATGCCGGCCTGATCAATTCCACCACTTATTACACCAGCACCACGGCAACGGCCACCACGCCCGGCGGCGCGGCTGGTTACACCGAGGCGGATTACGTCCAGGAAGGTTCTGCGGGCACACCCATCGAGCAGGATTCTTATACCTACATTGAGCATCAGGATGCCAGTGGCGATGCCATTTTCCCCGAGGCTACCTATACCCAATACCAAAGCGCAGCCAACAACGGCTCCGCCCCGGAAACCACCACCTACACCTACACCTGGCAAACCAATTCCGCCGGGCAGCTCACTAACCAAGTGGCCACCGAC
>JAJZKY010000786.1 GCA_021803885.1 Planctomycetota bacterium | reverse complement strand
GTTTGCCCCAAGGTGATGACGGCCAGTAACAGAGCCACCGCCCCAACCTCCAAGAGACCCAGCATGAATAGACTGGCTTGTCCGGCCTCTGCTCGAGGGCCCTGCCGGTCGGCCAGCAGCATGATGGCGGCACCGAAACTCATCAGTTCCCAAGCAATGAGGAGACTGATCCCGTCCTGTGTCGTCCCCACTCCAAGAGCACCGATGAGGCAAAGAGCCACCCCGCCTAGCCAGGCGCGTGGATAACGCGTGGGGCCGCCTGCAAAAACAGCGAACAGGGCGGGAATCAGCCCCCATCCCAGAAGCCAGGCGGCGCTGGGGTCGAGATGAACGTCAATGGTGGTGGGGCCAATAGTGTAGAGAGACCCCCAACCGGATCCGCCTGGAAGGGCAAAAGCGGCGCCCACCAGAGCTGTCAGAATCCCGAGAGTCAACAAGATGCGGACCAGGGGTTCCCAGTGGGTTAAGACGGAAAAGCTCAGTGCCAACAGCCAGCAGAGCAAGGTTAGAGCAAGGAAGTCAAGGCTCATAACGTCCACCGTGGACTTTCTGCGGGACCCGCTCAAGAAGGAGGAGGAGGGCATGGATGAAGGCCGCTGGATTCGGCGGGCAGCCGGGCAGCCAGACATCAACCGGTAGGATGCCTTCCAAACCGTGACCTGCCGCGTAGCCTTGATCCATCGGTGCGCCGGATACGGCGCAGGTTCCTGCCGCCATCACCATGCGGGGTTCAGGCATGGCCTCCCAGGTGCGGATCAGAGGCGCCCGCATGGCCGGCGTCACCGGTCCGGTCACAAGCAGCAGATCGGCAAAACGAGGCGAAGGAGTAAAGAAAATGCCCAGACGGTGAAGATTGTAGAAAGGATTGCTCAAAGCCTGGAGTTCCGATTCGCAGCCGTTACAAGATCCGGCGTCCACGTGGCGGATATGCAGACTCCCTTTGAGACTGGATGCGATGCGGCTGCTGAGCGCACGTTCTTCGTCCGCTGCAGCCGACTGAGCCAAGACCAAATCCTGGCGTTCACGGACAGCGAAAGCCCAGTGGTCCGAGGGCGTAAGCGCGCCTTCGGGACAGGTTTCCAGGCAACGTTGGCAGACGATACAACGCCCATAATCGATGGTGATGCTTCCATCTGCGGTAATCGCCCCGGTCGGGCAGGATGCCACACAAGCCGCGCAGCCCGGTGGACAGTGCCCGGAATCGAAAGCGGGCATTCCCAGATTGCCCTCTTGTCCATCGGGGCCATGGTGTGGCCAATCGGTGGCGGCGCGTCCTGCCTTCATTCCCAACCAGACCCAGTTTGGCATAGGACCTCCTAGCGATCGCAACCTGCCACCGTGAGGCCAAAACTCGCCTCGTTGATGGCAAAGTCCATCATGTTCGACCCGTGTACGGTAAAAGGGAAAACTCGCCAGTTGGAAAAAGATGGAGATTTAATTTTTACTCTGACCAACCGGCCGTCCCGAATATGCACGGCGTAGTAAAGAGAACCTCGAGGGCCTTCGGTCCAGCCAAGCCCTTCTCCGCGGTCCACCCGTGCTGGGATGTCGGCGCATATGGAGCCTGATTTCAGGCTCGCCGCCGCCTGGGCAATCAGATCCAGGGCAGCTCTTAGGGATTGCATCCTTACTTGCGTCCGGGCTTGAGCATCGCCTTGCTCGTACAGCGGAACCGTGAAATGTAAAAGCTCATAAGCCGCGTACGGATGGTCACGACGCATATCGCGATCCAAGCCAGAGGCACGAGCAACGGGACCGGTGGCCCCTTGGTCGAAAGCTGTCTGCCGCGGCAGGATGCCGGTGCCGATGAGGCGATCCTGGTGGCTGGCCGTGCGATTGAGGCGTTCAAGGTACGCGATACCCTCATCGGCGATTGTTCGAATGATGTCGCCAATGTCTTCTCCAGCGAGGTCCCGCCGCAAACCGCCCACGGTCAAACAGTTGCGCAGAAAGCGGCTGCCGGTCAGCCGCGCGTTCACCTCTTTCACCCGCTCTTCCAGAAGAGTCCCGAAGGCTTCTCCCACCTTCAGAGTGGTGGTCTTACAAAGATGCCCGAAATAGTGGAAGTGGTTGTAGAGTCTTTCCAGTTCCGCCAAAATGACCCGCAGCATCGCGGCCCGAGGTGGCACCTCCAACCCGAGCGCGGCTTCAACCGCCTGGCAGTAGGCGAGGGCATGGCAAACACTACCAACCCCTGAGATTCGTTCGGCAAGGTGGACTCCTTGCGTGGGCAAGAGACCCTGGAAACGCCGCTCAAGTCCACGGTGCTTGTAAAAGAGGCGCATCTGGTAGTGCAGAATGCCCTCTCCGATGTAAGAGTAGTGGTGTTCTCCGGACTCCAGAACGTCGCCTCGTATCGGCCCCCAAATGAGATCCTGCACCTGATCCGCGCGGACCTCCGGCAACGTGGGAGGGCCCGATTCACCTGCAAGCTGCCCTTTGCCTTCTCCTTCAGGCCCCAGCGGAGGCGGCCGAACACTCATCCCTTCGTGGACGATCAGGGGCCAAGGCTCTGGGTGTTCCTCGAAATGCAGCCCTGCAAGGTCCATCATTTCGCGTTCGTACCACCCCAAGAGTGGGACTTCCCGAGCCAGGGAAGGCAGTACTCCTTCGCCACGAACTTTTAGGAGAAGGAAGGGGCGTCTGCTTCCCAGAGCTACCAGGTATCGGGCTTCCACCGTATGGCCTTCCCATACGGCATAGGCCATCTGGAATCGGTTGCCCTGCCGCACCAGATCCTGGGCTACCGGACGGAGCTCAGCGGCCGTAAGAATGCGCGATTCACATTCGTTCACGGCAACCCTCGATGCGCCGCTGTGGCAAAGAACCGCCAGAGAGCGCTCGGCCACCAGAAGCCTAGCACCAAGACGGCCGCCAAGGTCAGCCCGAGGGGCAACGTATTCCAAAGACTGAGTTTGAGCGTTGGCTCTGCCCCAGATTCCGGTTCATCGCCAAAAGCCATGGCCCGGAAATGATTCAGAAAGGCGATGAAGAT
>JAJZKY010000785.1 GCA_021803885.1 Planctomycetota bacterium | reverse complement strand
TCTTTCTTGTCTTTGGTCAGCGATTCCCCGGTCAAAACCGCTTCGTTGATTGTCAAGTTCTTCGCACTTAAAAGATGACAGTCGGCAGGCACCAGATCGCCGACGCTTAATCTAATCAGGTCTCCCGGAACCAAGTAACGCGATTCCAGGAGCTTCCACTCCCCGTCGCGCTTTACCCGCACGCTGACCGCCAACTTCTCCTCCAGCTTGGCGATGGCGTTATCCGCTTTATTCTCCTCGTAAAACTGGACGCCAAAGTTGACGAATATTAGGAAGAGAATGAAGTAAAAGTCGAAAATCTTCCCGTCAAAATAGGAAAGAGCGGCTGCGGCGAAGAGCATCAGCGCTATCGGCGTCTTAACCCAGGTCCAAATTTTTTGTAAGAAGCCGCCCTTCTTTTCTTTAATCTCGTTTAATCCGTATTTTTTGGTCAGCTCTTCCGCTTGGGCAGAGGAGAGACCGGCGTCTATGGCGGCAACAGCAGAGTTTTTCTCGTTGTTCATGCTTTTTTATGTCTCAATTGGTAGAGGTATCTCTACAAAAAAGTTTAACACACTATTCCAAGCGCATTAACCTTAAAGGGTGAATAGATAGCCGATGGCGGCGGCGAGCATCACAAATAAGGTGACGTAACCTAAAACGTTGACCGCGGGCGTCGTTGTTTGCTCGCCGACGATCTTCTTGTTATTGGCCATGCGAATAAGGAGATAGATGATTGGCGGGGTGATTATGGTGTAAAGAACGGCGGTGTAGATCAGGAGCTCCACCGGATTAAGGTTCAAGAGATTTAAGGCTAATCCGGAAAGCATGGCTAAAACGATGGTCGCGTAGAACCACTTGGCTTCGCGCACGCGCCTGTTTATCCCCTCCGGCCAGTCGAAAATTTCCGCCGCCATATAACCGATGCTCCCGGCCATCGTCGGGATGGCAATCGCGCCGACGCCGATGATCCCCAAGCTGAAGATAAGATAGGCTCCGGGTCCGAGGATGGGTCGCAGCACTAGCGAGGCTTGGTTGAAGTCGGTAA
This sequence comes from Planctomycetota bacterium, assembly GCA_021803885.1. The sequence goes on along the minus strand of JAJZKY010000785.1, from coordinate 1,970 downwards.
TCTGCGTGAGATGAAAGAAGCGCGGTATCTGCGCTCCGCCGACCAGCATGAACCAGGTGCCTATCTCGGAGAAAAGCATGCCGAAAAAGGTATCCTCCCTGAGGTCGCGTATTCTCCTGGAAGTGATGCGGTATTTGTGCCCGGCTTCCTCTTCTTTTTCCTTGCGCTCCTCGACTTCCTCGCTCGATTGCCAGAAAAAAAGATAAGGGGAGATCGAAGTTCCCAAAACGGCGGCGATAAGCACCAAAGTGCTGCCGTTAAAAGACAAAGAAGGGATGACGGTGGCTTTCAAGGTCGGCAGCCACGATACGTGCATGTAAAAAACCGCCAGAATATAGAAGAGAAGAGAGATGGTAAACCATTTCATAACGCCGGCGAACTTTTTATAGGAGAGAAAGACCATTCCGGCGATTATCGCCGCCGAGACGATCGGCAGCCAGGCAAAGCGCGATATGTGGAAGAGACTTCCCAGAGTTATGGACATTGCCAGCAGGTCCGCTCCGATGTTGGTGATGATGACTATAGCCGAAATTAAAGCAATGCCGAAGACGATTGGCTTAGCGTAATTCTCCTTAATGAGTCGCATTAGTCCTTTCTCTGTTTTTAACCCAAGCCGCGCCGAAATCTCCTGGGCGGCATACATCATCGGCAGCATGAAGGGCGCCAGCCAGAACGAGGTAGAGCCAAGCATTACTCCAGATTGGATGTAGGTTAAAACCCCCGACGGATCGTCGTCGGCCACTCCGGTTATTACCCCGGGTCCGATCTTGCCGAATAATCTCTTGATTTCTTTGAGCATGTTTTATCGTTTATGCGGCATGGCCGGCACCTTGCAGATTGCCGGCCTGGAGATGATGGCAGCGGTCAAATAGACCGAGACCAAAATCAATATCGTTCCCAGAACGTCGAAGGTATATCCGCCGAGCGGTAGTTTCTGAACTAGGCTGGACGCTCCGCCGAGGCCTAGGAGCGAGGAAAGAAGGACTGAGCCACAGGAGCCGCATCCTATTCCCAAAAGGCTGACGAACATGCCGATCCCGTTCATTCCCGCGCCGCTCATCGCCGCCACGCGGTTGGAGAAGTAGTAAGCCGACAAAGAGAGGCTGACGCCGATCAAGGCCGCATTCAGGGCCGCAAGCAGTCGGGCTAGCGGGGTGAATCCGGTGACAAAATATGAAAAAGACGCGACAACCATTGCCGCCTTGCCCGCTAACGAATAGTCGGGCGAGAAGATGACGCTGGAATAAAAAGAGAAGTTAGGCAGCCAGATATAAATCCAAAGTATGAAAATAGCGGCTGCCGCCGCAGCCGCCAAATAAGCGGGGTGGCGCAACACCGTGACGATTGTTTTCAGAGTCGATCGCAGGTTGCGCCACATCGTTTTTTAGCCGGTAAGCGTTATTTGCCGGCGGTTTGCAACTGATTGTCGATTGCTTGGGTGAAGACCGAAAGCGGCTGAGCGCCGACGATGAGCTGAGTGCCGATGACGAAGCTCGGCGTGCTGTCGATGCCCATCGAGGCTCCCTCCTGCTTATCGGCGTCGATCTCGGCTTGGTAAGTCGATTGGTTTTTGGTGATCAGGTTGTTGATCTGATTGGCGTTCAAGCCGACGTCGCTGACGATGGACAAGAGGTTCTGCTTGCTGGCCCAGCCTCCGTTCTCCTGGCCCTGGTGGTCGAACATATAGGTCCGCCACTTGAAGTAAGCGCTGGGATCGGTGCTCCAGATGGCGCGGCCGATGAGACCGGCGGTCTGCGAGTCGGGACCCAAAAACTGCAGGTCTTTGAAGACGATCTTCACCTTGCCGGTGTCGACGTAGTTTTTGATTATCGTCGGCAGAGTCTGCGTTTCGAATTGGTCGCAGAACGGACACTGGAAGTCCGACCAGTAGGCGATAGTGACCGGAGCATTCGGCGATCCGATGAACGGTTCACCGGCGGTCTTTACATTGTTGATATTGACCTGCATGC
>JAJZKY010000784.1 GCA_021803885.1 Planctomycetota bacterium | reverse complement strand
CTCGCATGACGGGGAAGAGGAAGGGGATGGGTTGTTTTGGCGACTGCCAATCTACCAACCTCCGACCCGTCAACCTCTACTTTCCCCTGTTCGCGCGATGAACCCATTTTTGGGGGCGACACTCAGGCCTCTGCGTCGGCCCAGCAGTTGGGCGTTTCGTACAGCCTAACCCGGGCCAGTTTCAGCCGACCGGCATACGCGTTGTCAAAATGCGGTGCGAGGGTGTCAAACGCGATTCGTGCCAGATTCTCGGCCGTTGGTACGAGGGCAAGGACGACCGTCTTGTGATCCGGCAGCGACTCCAGAAAGTTGCGGACCGCCGTATCGTCGGCGTGCACCAGGAATGCGTGATCCCAGCGGTCGACGATCTCGCGTTTTGCGATGAACTTGACGTCGGAGAAATCCAGCAGCATCCCTTCGTCCGACGACCCCCTGGTACTGATCGGCTCGCCTTGCAGCGTCAGTTCCAGCGTGTAGCGGTGGCCGTGCAGATTGCGGCACTGGCTGGCGTGGTGTGGGATTCGATGACCTGCATCGAACTCCAGGCGGCGGGTAATTTTCATGTTCTGCGGTATTGCGGGCGCGTTGGTGCTGCCTGCTGAATCCGTAATGAAGTCAGCAAAAGAAAACGGCATCCAGCAGGATGCCGTTTTTCATTATGCCGGGAAGTCGGGGCTTAACCAGACTTTTTCTTCGCTTTGGCTTCCTTTTTCAGGTTCTTCAGCAGATCCGGATTGGCCTGCTTCAGGTACTCGATCACATCCAGATCATCCTTGCGGATCTTGCCGATATCGACTTGTTCAACATGCACCAGACGGAGCAGGGCTTGAACCGGCCGCGGAATGTTGCGACCACTTTCATAGCGCGAGCCCCCGCTCTGCGTGACGCCGATCTTCGACCAGAACTGGGACTGATTCAGTCCAAGCTTACGGCGGATCTCGCGAACATCTAATTTGTCGTTAGCGCTTTTCATAATGGCAACCTCACTTCGATTTTCTGCGTTTTCCCAGCCGTCGTTATGAAAACGGCGCGCTTTGCGAAGACCAGAAACTGATCGTCCAGTTCCCGAATTATAGATCAATATCTGATTGCCATAGCCCTTTATGCCAAGCTGTTCTCTGGAGCGAGTGTTAAACAGTGTCACCAGGGCAATCGCATGAAGGTCATGCGAGTCCGAGGAGTTGGGCGCGGTAGAGATCGGAAGTTGCGGCGATGAGTCGCGGCGCCTTGATACCGCCCTTGCGTGGATTGGGATCGAGGCGAATAAGGTTCAAGGTAATGTGCTTCAAGACCGCGAGATTGTGTGCGGCATGGCTGGTGCGGGCGCTGTGCGTCGAAACCCACGAGACGTGGCTCGAAGACAACCGTCACCTGAACGTGGCCCTGCTGGCCGAGCAAAAGAAGGAGCAGTTGAGACTGACTGCCTGATGGCCGCCGCCGTGGTCGGCGCTCCGGGCTACGCCCCGCGCGCCGATCACGGCAACCCGGAATCAACCGAATACCTGATCAACCCTTTTGCACAACTTGACGCACACAACCCCAGGGCCGGAAGGATCGCGCCAACCCAGCGCCGGAACGCCGCCTCGAATTGCGTCGGATCAATCAAGCCGAACAGACGTCCGAAGGTGTCGTGTGAAGGAATACCCGCTTCCAATCTGAGGTAACCGCGCCGCCAGTCCAACCTCTCCTTGGCCCACAGTTCGATCTCAACGAAGGTGTCTGCGCCGACCAGCACCCCATTGACGGCCACCACCAGCAGTCCGGCCAGATTATGTTCGACCTTGCTCGCCTGCCTCGGATCTGTGATCTATACAAATACGTCCGCCAGACGCAGCTTATTTTCCGTCCCCATGGGCTACCCCAAAAAGACAGAAAACTACACAAATCAACCCCTGTGAACAGCTCTCCGTGCAAGCGATTGACCGTCAACGATTATCTCGGACGTCTACGACGACGTCATTCATGTGATTGCACTGACAGTGTCACTCAGGATCTGCGGCGAGCGGGGGAGTTCGTGTACAATCGCGAGTCCTACGCGAAACAGATAAGACGATGGCTCTGATTGTTCAAAAGTACGGCGGCACGTCGGTTGGTACCACTGAGCGTATTAAAAACGTTGCCAAGCGGATCGCCCGCTTCCAGAAGGAAGGTCACCAGCTGGTGATTGTTGTCTCCGCGATGACCGGAGAGACCAACCGCCTGATCGGTCTGGCCAAGGATATTCAGGCCTCACCCGATCCGCGTGAGCTGGACGTGGTGGTGTCGACGGGTGAGCAGGTCACCATCGGATTGCTGTCCATGGCGCTGATGGAGCTGGGCCTTAAGGCGCGCAGCTACACCGGCCCGCAAGTCCGCATTCTGACTGACAACACGCATACCAAGGCGCGCATCCTCAAGATCGACGAGGACCGTATCCGCCAGGATCTGGACGCGGGTTATGTCGTTGTCGTGGCCGGTTTCCAGGGGGTCGACGAGGCGGGCAACATCACGACCCTGGGTCGCGGCGGTTCCGATACCACCGGCGTTGCGTTAGCCGCAGCCCTGCGCGCTGATGAATGCCAGATCTACACGGACGTTGACGGCGTCTACACGACCGACCCGCGTATCGTTCCGGAAGCTCGCAAGCTTGATCGCATCACCTTCGAAGAGATGCTCGAGATGGCAAGCCTTGGCTCCAAGGTGTTGCAGATCCGCTCTGTCGAATTCGCTGGCAAATACAAAGTCAAACTGCGCGTGCTCTCCAGCTTCCAGGAAGATGGAGAGGGCACGTTGATTACCGTTGAGGAAGATAGCAGCATGGAACAGCCGATCATTTCGGGTATCGCGTTCAACCGTGACGAAGCCAAGCTTACGGTTCTCGGCGTGCCGGACCGCCCGGGTATCGCTTATCAGATTCTCGGCCCGATCGCAGATGCGAACCTGGATGTCGACATGATCATCCAGAACGTCGGCCACGATGGCACCACCGATTTCTCCTTTACTTTCATGACCTGTAAAAG
>JAJZKY010000783.1 GCA_021803885.1 Planctomycetota bacterium | reverse complement strand
CATCAAGCATGAAAACCAGGTTCCCAAGAAGTGGAATATCTCCCGGTTCTTGGAAGTGCTGGGGCAGTCGCCCCACCGGGAATTGCTGACGGATGTGTTTAACCGGATTGTTCAGGTATTGGGTGTTACCGTAGATGACCTTGGGCGACGATTGGCCGGGGATTCGACCGCATTGTGTGCCCGTGGCCAGAAGCTCGGGGCTCAGGCCGGTTCGAGCAAAGCTTCCGATACCGGCAAAGGGCACAAGACGTTGGCTCTGCCGGTGGTTGATCAACCGTTGCCGCAGGTCCGTGATGATGGGCTTCCCGTACCCACTGGAGGGCGTAAGGAATATACCGATGAGCATGGCGTTGTTACGCGGGTGGTGACGTGGACGGGCTATAAGCTGCACCTGCTGGTGGATGCCGTTAATGAAGTGGTCATCGCCTACCGCATCAGCAGTGCCAATGTAGGTGACAATACCCAATTGCCCCCGTTGCTGCAGGATGCACAAGCCAATTTGCCCGCCGGACGCATCACGTCGCTGGCCTACGATAAAGCCTGTGATGACCAGGCCACACATCTGATGCTGTACCAGCAACGCATTCATCCGGTGATACAAAGCCGGCGTCTGTGGAAGGATGAACTCGAACGCATGCTGCCGGGGCATGATGGGCAATCCAACATTGTCTACGATGAGGCGGGCAGTGTGTATTGTTATGACAAGGTCTCGCAGCCACCGGTACGCCATAAGATGAGCTACATGGGGCGTGAAGCCAACCGTGGCACGCTCAAGTACCGGTGTCCGGCGGCGCATTACGGCATGGATTGTCCGAGCATGAGCCGATGCAATCGAGACCGTCCCTATGGCCTGACGGTACGGGTCAAGCAGGAGATTGATTTACGCCGCTTTCCACCGGTGCCCCGTTCCACGCAACAATTTGAAAAGCTCTACAAGGGACGTACGGCGGTCGAACGGGTGAATGCCCGGCTCAAGCTGTTCTGGGGCGCTGATGATGGCAACATCACCGGGGCCCGGCGGTTCCACAGTTACGTCGGCACGGTGATGGTCGTACATGCCGCCTTTGCCACGCTGCTGGCGGCGGCTCCAAGGCGTGGAACCAAGACCGTGGGAAAACTTGGTACACTGCACCTGGGCAAAGTTCAAAAAGCCCTGCAAGACAAACTGCATGTGTTGTGTAGCGATTCACCCGGCGACGGGTAAGCCTACACCCAAGTCAACGCCCAAACCAAACGTCGAAGGCCAGTGTCATAAAGCGACCATAAAACATCCGAGGAATCACGGATGTTCGGCGGCCCTGCGCCAGGATGGCATTACTTACCACGATAAGCTTCTTGGCCAAGCTTTAAGACACCAACTTACAACAAATTGGCACCGCTGCAGCCTTCGACGCCATACGCCAATACAATTTTGTGAATTTTGAGGACGAGACAACGCAACCGGCTCTCATTTGCACGCCGCCAAAATAACCATTCTCGGCGACATTGCCCAATTGAGCAAAGATGGCTCGACGGTGATGCAGTTTGTGCGCTATAAAAAAATATGGCGTCTCGACCTTAATTCGCTTGACAGTTCTAAAACCGACAAACAGTATGAACAAGAAACTGTGGAGAACAGGCGATTGCTTATTGCGGTCAACCGAGCGAAGGGGCTGGTTGCCCGCCGGCCGAATCGTCGCTACCGGGGCGTTACTGTGGAGCAGGCGGCTGTTGCGCTGGCAAAATTTTATGCGCAGGCCCGAGCCAAGCCTTGACCTGACGGGCGCATATACCAGGGGGTACTGGAGGTCGAAGTTGACGCGAGCCGGTCATTCATGCGTATAATGTTGTCATGAGCATGGATGCTTATACAGCGAGCATGGACGTTAATGCCCCGGCGGCACGTGAAAGCTCCGCCGCAGCCGAGCTGAAGGGGGCGCCAACGGCAAGTCACGGCCGCCCCAAATCGGTCGGCCTGTTTTTAACCTACGTGGCAGTGGAACTGGGCTTAAGTGCCAACACCCTAAGCGCCTACGAAAGCGACCTCCGCGATTTTTGTGAGTTTATCAGCGCCCGACATACCGGGCCGGAACAGGCTGACCGTAAGGTCATTACGCAATATTTGGCGTTTTTACAGTCGCAGCGGCAACTTAAAACCACCAGCATCGTGCGCCGCACGGCGGCGCTGAAAATGTACTTCCGCTTCTGCAAAGCCCGCGGTTTTGCCGCCGAAGATCCAACCGAACTCCTGGAAACCGCGCACGCCTGGCGCAAATTGCCCGATGTGCTCGGTCGTGAGCAGATTAATCATCTTTTAGCTTCGGTAAATGTTGCGCATCCGCTGGCGCTGCGCGATCAGGCCATGCTGGAGTTGTTTTACGCCTGCGGGCTGCGAGCTTCGGAAATGGCCGACTTGCAGATGAATAATATTCATACAGACCTCGGCGTGATTCGTGTGATGGGCAAGGGGCGCAAGGAACGCATCATTCCAGTAGGACGACCTGCCATGCGGGCACTCGATGCGTATATTCGTGAATTGCGGCCAAAATTGATGGCAGTGCATGGCGGCGCGAGCGATCGCGTCTTTTTGTCGCGGTCAGGTCAGGCGATCAATCGAATTGTAATATGGCAAAGGGTTACGCAATTGTCGCGGGGCGCTGGCATGCGGCAAATTCATCCGCATACGCTGCGGCATACCTTTGCGACGCATTTACTCGGAGGCGGAGCCGACCTGCGGGTGGTACAGGAACTTTTAGGGCACAGCGATGTTAGTACAACGCAGTTGTATACGCATGTGGATGCAGACAGGCTCAAATCAGTGCATAAGAAATTTCATCCGCGGGGTTAAAAGGCGTGGTAGTTATCGGACGAAACCTCCAGTAAACTTGAGGTTTTACCGGTAACTTCAACTCATATGGACGAGGCCATGGCATCTTCCGACCGAGCCGATAAAAACTCTATAGCCTGCAGCGTCCTAAAACCGATGCAAGGAGGTGCGATTGTCGTTGCGTCGCTATTCT
>JAJZKY010000782.1 GCA_021803885.1 Planctomycetota bacterium | reverse complement strand
GGCAGAAAACTCGGCGGCATTTTGTGCCAGTCGGTTATCAATGGCGACCGCTGTCTGGCGGTCATCGGCGTCGGTATTAACACCAATTCCCATCTTCGCGATTTTCCCGACGAACTTCAGCCATTTATCACCACACTTGCCGAACATGGGGTGGCTGTCGATCACGAAGTCCTCCTGCAGCATTTTGTAACCGCCATGCAGGAATTACTGGATCCCGATGAAGTGGCGCGCTGTGCGGTGCAGGCGGCGACGCTTGATGCGGCGCGTGGTCGGAAAATCACGGCAATTGTTGATGGCGTTGAAGTTGAGGGTATCTCGCAGGGTTGGGGAGAGGATGGGCATCTGCGACTTGACACGCGGGATGGCACCCGTGAACTCCTCTCCGCCACCATCACCAAGATTGATGGACGGAGGGTACGTCCTGAGGATTAACCGGAGATTTTGGCAACGGTTGTCGATGACGCAGCGTCGCAAGCATAACTCTGATTTGACAATAGCGCCCGCCGTCAATAACCTACAATTTTGATAGACATTGCGGAGGTATCATATGGGCAAATTGTACGCAAACATTACTCAGACGATGGGCAATACACCGATGGTGCGCATCAATCGGCTTGTTCCGCCGGATCACGCTACGGTTTATGCGAAATGCGAATTTTTTAACCCCTTGGGCAGCGTCAAAGACCGTATCGGCGTTGCTATGATTGAGGCCGCTGAAAAACAGGGGGCGATTAAAAAAGACACCATCATCATGGAGGCAACCTCAGGTAATACCGGCATCGCCTTGGCTTTTGTCTGTGCGGCCAAGGGGTACAAACTTAAATTGTTCATGCCGGAAAGTATGTCGCTCGAGCGCCGCAAATTGCTGCGCATTATGGGCGCTGAACTGGTCCTTACCCCCGCCTCAGAAGGAATGCCTGGTGCGATCCGCCGTTGCAATGAGGCCGCCGCCGCAGATAAAAATGCGATCATCGCCAAGCAGTTTGAAAATCCCGCCAATGTCGAAATTCACGCCAAAACCACAGCCGAAGAAATCTGGCGCGATACCGACGGCAAGATCGATTGTATTGTCTCCGCCGTCGGCACGGGTGGAACCATCTCCGGAGTTGCCAGTGTTCTGAAAAAACGCAATCCGCAGTTCAAGGCAATTGCGGTTGAGCCTGCCACTTCGCCGGTGATTACGCAGTTCCGGGCGGGGCAACCGCTCAAACCCGGCCCCCATAAAATTCAGGGCGCTGGCGCGGGTTTCATCCCCGCCAATCTCCACACCGATCTGGTCGATGACATCATTCAGGTAACCAATGAAGACGCCTTTGCATGGGCCCGCCGACTGGCAGCCGAAGAGGGGATTCTCGCCGGCATCAGCTCCGGAGCCAACATCTGCGCCGCCGCTCAGGTTGCGGCACGCCCGGAAATGAAGGGCAAAACCATCGTCACCATCATGTGCTCAACCGGCGAACGCTACATCAGCACGGCCATGTATGACGGCCTCGACGGGTAAGCTCGGTTTAGCGCGGACGCGGGGGTGCATATCATCCTGCGGTCGGCAGGATTCGGTGGATATGGATATTTATCGCACAGCTCGCGCCAGTGCCTCGGCCCCCGCTCAGCCGCTTCTCGATCTCCTTGATCCGATCGTGGCTGAATATGTCGATGGCATTTCGCCCGATGCACTCGCCGTCTGGGATATTCGCCGTCATGACGCCGGGACCTGTTCATTGCATCTATGTCTGTGCGACGATTGGGCCCATGTTCACTGTGAATTCCGCCGCGACGAAATGCCGCCGGATTCCGATCTCCATTCGCTCATCGCCCGTAAATTGGCCACCTTCACCGATCCTCGGCGGCGCGTCCTTTTCAAAGTCCGCGCGGGAACATTTGCTCACGACGATCTGACCCATCTTCGCCAATCGCTGAATTTAATACCAGGCATCGCGCATCGTGGGCTTAAGGTTGAGAACCGGTGTGAATTTATTCCCTGCAATGCTTATGTACCTGCCACAGCTTTCCGCGTAACGGATTTTACCCTTGAAGTCGATGCCGCAGCCGCCGGCGACGTTGCCGATGCCCTGCGATCCAACGGGTTTGAAATTGAATCTCGCTCGCGCGTTTAGAAAGGGCGGGGCCATGCGCATGCCATTGGATAAGGATACCCATCAGGCAACCCCCGTAGTTGCCGAAGGCCTTCTGCCGGCGTTTTCCGCGTCGCTGGTCGCCGCTGGAATCTATACCCTTTTACCCACCGGCATTGCACTCGGCCCGCGATGGCTTTTACTTGCCATCACGCCGGTAATGCTGCTGACGCTCGCCGTGTTCCGCCGGCGCGGCTCGCGGCACGCCGCCCATATCGTCGGACATATCTCCACTGCCGTGATGACCGCCTTTATCGCCTACTCGCTGATCTTTCTGGTTGACGGGATATTCCGCGGTGCGGTAACGGCGCCCGTGATGCTTCGGGCATCCGGCATTCTCTGGGTGATGAATGTCATCGTCTTCGCCCTCTGGTACTGGCGGCTTGATGCCGGTGGCCCCATCGCCCGCGCCGCCCGTGGCAATCATGACAGTGGCTGCTTTCTCTTCCCCCAGATGATGATTCCGAAGGCCAGCGCCCGCGCCTGGATACCCCATTTCGTCGATTATCTTTTCCTCGCCTTCAATACCAGCACCGCATTTTCCCCAACGGATACCGCGATCCTCTCACGCTGGGCTAAATTGCTGGTCATGACGCAGTCGATCATCTCTCTGGGCCTCGTGGTACTGGTGGTCAGCCGCGCCATCAACATCATCTAATCCATGCAATGCACACCTGAAAACCCGGGCATTGGCGAGTTTGACTTTCCACCGCTATCTTAATGCCAACATGAGTAAGGAAATGATTCGCATACTGGTAGTTGACGATGAAATTGAGCATGCCGACGCGCTCTGCGAGGCGGTTGCCCGCATGGGTTTCCCCGTGCGCCAAACCCACTCCATCGCAGACGCAAAAAAACAGCTCGCCCAGATTTTTGTTGG
>JAJZKY010000781.1 GCA_021803885.1 Planctomycetota bacterium | reverse complement strand
GATGAGAAGTAACCTCCGGAGAATAGGCGCTGCACCTGACCGAAGGCGATCTGCTGCACCATCGCCCGGACAAGTGCCTCGAGTGCCTCCATTGCCCCGTTCATCCCCGTTTCGTTTCCCGCGGCCGACATCCAATGCGCTATGACATCGCGTGTGCGCTGCACATCAGCCGCTTGATTATTGCGGAAGTCCCCTGTCGGCCGTTTGAAGAGTGGCGCGCGCTCGGCGTGTGCAGGTCTCACCACCGCGGGACGAATCAGAATGCCTCGCCTAGCGTTCTGATCATACAGCTGATCGGGCTCTGGGCTCGAAAAGTGCAACCCCGTGTCCAAGATTGCGATCGTCGGAACCGCGCCGTGCGGGAATTCGGCCGCCATGATCTCTGCATAGATCGCCTCACGCAGGCACTCCTCCAGTGACAGGCACCCATGCGAGTGCCCGGGCTTGTCGCCCTGACCGACGAGCGGTGTCGGCCCGATGCCCTTGGCCTGAAAACAGCCGACTGTCGCGACACGTCCGCTGCCGCCATGCGGAGATCTTCCCTGCGTGCTGCCATACCGATCGGCCCAGAGTGTCCGGATATCCGCCGTGACGCCATCGCTACCGGATTGGACGCACCACGCGAACTCCTCCACGAGCCATTCGCTGACCTGCCGCAGTGTGCGTTCCTGGGCGAGATTGAATCCTCGCTCGAGAAACCACCGCGGATTGAGCCACGCGACCGAAGCCGAACGTATTCGATACGCGGTGAAGGGCACCAGGAGTGATCGGCTCCAGTGATCAAGGCGAGGGAGATCTCGCTCCAGCCGCGCTATCTCCCCGGCCGAGAAATGCCTTGATAGGGTCGTCTCTTCCACGTGGTGATCTTCCGTACGCTGCCATCGTCACGCCGACGCAGGGATCGCGCCTCTGTCACTTCCCCGAACAACGCTCGGGCTTCGCGAATCCATGTTCGCACCTCGCCAGCGTGCACCAGGAAATCCAATATCCAGAGCCGCTCGCCCTCGTTCCACTCACTGATGTGCAAAAGCACATTCGGGTCGTGGAGCAACCGACGCTCGGTATCCTCGGCGAGCCATGCCCAGGTCATGTACCCACAGACCTCACCAGACGCATCCCGAAAGAAATGGAGCTGCTCGTGCCGAATCGCAGGTTCGATCCACATGGTCACGCACGCGATCGGATACTGGCAATACTCGTCCGACTTTGCCATTGCATCGACTGCGAGACCGAGCGCACTGTAAAAACTTGCGGTCATCCGCCAACCATGTGTCTCCGCGCGATCTCAGGATGTCGACGCATTCTGGAGCGTTCTCATGCGGTGCGAATCAACAACAGTGAACTCAGCTCGCGCACTCTTGCGACATCATCATTGCCCCGACGGCATCCGCGCTCCATATTGGATTAACAATTTCCGAATTGCGACTATGCTGGGTGAGTTATCAGGCAGAAGGAAAAACGATGGCACCGTACCTCCGGGATCCAACGCTGAATTGATGTCTGCTCCGTGGGTCAGCAATAGATAAACTGTCGAGACGTTTCCCGCATTTGCAGCGTCGGCGAGCGGCGTGAGTAACGTAGTACCGGTCGGCGCACCGGCCATGATTTGGTTTACATTTGCGCCACGCCGGAGCAGCAGTCGAATGACATCATCTTCGCCATACTGTGCCGCGATCTGTAGGGGCAATTCGACCTCTGAGTTCGTGTCAGGCGTTGCGGCAACCGTGAATGGGTTTACAGTGGCGCCGTGCTCCAAGAGTACTTTAATGATACTCCGCTGGCCCGTTTCAACTGCGACATCCAACAGTGACTCATTGAGATTGGTTGGGAAAAGCATGAAGAATGTGGCATTCGGGCTGAGGCCAGTGTCCAACTTATCCTCGAGCGCTGACGCTTTTCCGTATATCACGTCGTTAATCGCTGGCAGCATTTTCTTGTCTTGAGTGTTTTCTCTTATGTACTTGGCGACCTCCTTCAAGCTAGACGAAGACAAAGGCCCATATGCCAGCGGGTACGCCGATCTATAGTGTTGCCGCAGGAACCTATATTCTTTAGCAGAGTATTGCTCTTGGGTCCCCGACTTGATGGACGCCATCACTCGCTCCGCTGTGGTTTTCTTCGTCACCCTGGGAGGTGAGTTCACTACAGCCAACGTCGGTGACGCGGTCCGCTTCGCTGATATGTGAGAATCGCGCTCTCTTACATAGAACACCATGGCTATGATCGCTGCGGCGATTGCCACGAGAATCGAAATTGAACGTTTTGACATGAGTGTTCCCGGAGTTGTGTATCGATCCGACCGCTCGACGACCCTGCTGAGCGAGCTTAATTATAACCGCTTGATCTAGTGGCTCCGGGTCCTCTGTGCGACCGGGGGCAGATTATGGGAAGATGGCTCCACAGAATCCCGACAACAAGAGGCTGGCGGCTCCACCAAGCCTGCGGCGACGCCAATCTTTGTTCAGTGCCGCTGGCGCTTAGGCTGGCGCACATGGGGCACCCGTTCCCGGCAATTCGCCGGCTGCCCTCGCTTTCATGAGTTCACCTGCTTCTGCTGCGTACCTCGGATTGTTGAGCGATTTCCAATAAGAAATGAGTCCGTCCCAGTTATCGTTGGCCATGAGGTTCAACGACCGTACTGCGATTGGATTGTTGATATTGTTTAGAACTCCCCCATCGTTGTACCAGCTGAAATCCATGATTGCGGCTTGCGCGGTAGCCGGCAATTCAGCGAACACGAGATTACCACTGGTGGCGGTGGTGATAGCATTCTGTACGCCATTCTGGACCTCGGTGAAAGCGGCACTAAACAGCTGCCAACCCTCTGTCGATGTTAACAGGGGCGCGGTACCATAATTCCTCCAATCATAACTCCAGTTATAGATATCATTTTCGGCCGTCGTCCCCGTCACGCCGCCAGGGGCCATGCACATCTTAATGTCCGGGTTTGCGAAAATACTGGCCGGCGCACCGCCCGCTTCCAGTTGAGACGGATACCACCAATGCAGATCGACTC
>JAJZKY010000780.1 GCA_021803885.1 Planctomycetota bacterium | reverse complement strand
ATGGCAAATTGGCCAATAAGGCAATTACAGACCCATGGAGAAACGCAGCTCCTTTACGAAGCAGGCAAGGATGCTCAAGGCTCTTGGCCACGAATCCCGGCTGATGATTGTAGACCGGCTGAGCCGCGGCGAGTGCTCGGTCGGAGACCTCCGGGAGCTTGTGGGCAGCGATCTCTCGACCGTCTCCAAGCACCTGGCGTTGCTGCGCGCACATGGAATCGTCGAGGGACGCCGCGAGGGAACCACCGTCTACTACCGGCTGCTCACTCCATGCGTGCGTAATTTCTTCACCTGCGCGATACAGGTTCTGAAAGAACGTTCAAGGTAAGCAATGATGACTCTGATTCCCGATGCCGGCGCGCCATGCAAAAGTGCTGATCGAGAATGCGAAGCACTTGGTCAACGAGCGCCGAGACACGGAGCCGGTTTCCGAGCCGCCGCCATGGGTCGAGTGCAAGCGATGTGTGCGCCGGGAACAGAACGATGACCGAGTCAGGCGGAGTGAAATGAGAGTGTTCTCGATTGGGAGAAGCTTCTACGACTTATCCAGATGGAAGAGCGCCAGTCGCTACAGGCGCTTCTTTCCGGTGCTCTCGCCGGTCTTGCTGTTGATCCTGTGGAGCACGACAGCCGTCGCGGCACAACCGGCTGGGGAGGATCTCGAAAATGCCTATCAGCAGGCGGCTAGCTCTTCCCCGCTCATTGCCCAGGCTCGCGCACAGCTTGACGCGGATCTGGCGGGTAAGCCTCTGGCGCGCTCGGCGCTGCTTCCTCATCTCAATGCGTCTGCCAGCGGAGGCGAGTATACAGGCCGTGTGACGGGCTTCGGCGCTCAGACCATCTCCACGGGCTATCACTCCGATGCCTTCAGCGCCACGCTTACGGAGCCGCTCTTCGACGGCCAGCAATTCATCGCCCTGAAGCAGGCGGACAGCCGGATTCAGTCCAGTCAGGCAGCCCTGGCCTATGCAGAACAGGTTGTCGCGTTCGAGGTTACGCAGGCCTATTTCGGCGTCCTCGAAGCGCAGGCGAACGAGCGAGTCGCGCAGCAGCAGGTGACGCTGCTCGAGAGCATCCACGACCAGACGAGTGCCAGTCTGAAGGTGGGGACGGGAGACATCATCACCGTCGAGGAGGCACGCGCGCAACTGGATGCCGCACATGCCAATCTGATCGCGGCGAAGAATGCGGTCGCGGTTGCAAAGAGCCGCTTGGAGCGCCTCACGCACCATCCAGTAGGAGTCTTGCAGGACCTGACGACTCTGCAGCCAATCGGTCCGCAGCCGAATACCGTGGACGCCTGGGTCGCCGCCGCCCTGAAGAACCAGCCGCTCCTGCAACAGGCCAGGGCGACGCTTCATGTCTCAGAGCAACAGGTCGAGTATGCGGAGCGCGCGCGCTGGCCCACCCTCACGCTGAGCGGAGTGGGCCAGCATGCCGCCGGCACATTGATTCCGCCCGTAGCCATCGATCAGGTGGGCGCATCGTTGAATCTTTCCATTCCCATCTTTGAGGGCGGACACACGCGCGCCAGCATTCACCAGGCCCAGGCGCTTGCGCGCGCCAGCCGGGAGAACCTTGCGAACACGCAGGATCAGATCCGGCTGGACACCCAAACTGCGTTCCTCGACCTCGAGAGCAGCGTGGCCCAGTACCGGGCCGCCGAGCAGGCGGTGGCCTCCGCGAAGGTATCGCTTGCGGGCACGCGCAAGGGCTACGAGATCGGGAGCCGGTCGATCATCGATCTGCTGACTGCGACAACGAATTACGCGGCGGCACAACGCAACTACTATCTGGCACTCTACACGCAACTGGTGGCCAGAACGCAGCTCAAGGCGGCAGCGGGAGTGTTGACGCCGATGGATATTGAGAACATCAATTCTCTACTCAGTAGAAGTGTTTCAAATTGAGCGCAAGCTCGGACTGCAGGGGAGATTCTCCATGATTTCGGTCAGAAAGCGCATTTCGATTCTGGCAATTGCGATTCTTCTTGTTGCGGGCTTCTTTGTCTGGCGCAGGCTTCAGCAGAAGGGCGCGGCCAGTGACAGCGTCACGATCTATGGCAATATCGACATTCGCCAGGTGCAGCTTGCATTTAATGACAGTGAGCGCATCGACAAGCTGCTGGTGGATGAGGGCAGCGTGGTGCATCCGGGGCAGCTCATTGGGCAGTTGGTGCAGCAGCGCTTTTCCGATGCGGTGGCGCAGGATCGGTCGATGGTCGCCGCGCAGCAGCAGGTTGTGGCAAGGCTGCTGGCCGGGAGCCGTCCCGAGGAGATTGCCGAGGCGCGCGCCGACGTCGCCGCGGCCGAAGCCAACGTCGCCGCCGCGCAGGCCAACGTGACGAATGCCGAATTGCTTTATCACCGCCAGCAGACTCTGGCCAAGCAGCAGTACGTCTCCTTGCAGACTCGGGACGATGCCGAACGCACCTACCTGGCACAGAAAGCCAACCTCGCCGCCGCGCAGCAGATTCTGGCCGCCAAACAGCAGGCGCTGCAACTGGCCGTGATCGGGCCGCGCAAGGAGGACATCGCCGCGGCCAAGGCGACGCTCCAGGCCAACCAGGCGGCGCTGGCTCTGGCGCAAAAACAACTGGCCGACACCGAACTTTACGCACCCACCGAGGGCGTCATTCAGAACCGGATTCTGGAGCCCGGCGACATGGCCACCCCGCAAACGCCGGTCTTTTCGCTGGCCCTCGACAATCCGCTCTGGGTGCGCGCCTATCTGCCGGAACCGCAGATGGGGAAGGTCGCGCTGGGCATGCGCGCGTGGATCGAGGTGGATAGCTTTCCCGGCCAGCGCTTCCCTGGGTGGATCGGGTTCATCTCCCCGGTATCGGAGTTCACGCCAAAAAATGTAGAGACCACGGAGCTGCGCTCGCAGCTTGTCTATCGCGTGCGCGTGTACGCTTGCAATCCGGATCATCGCCTGCGCCTGGGCATGCCGGCCACGGTCGTCATTCCTCTCCGCAACAACCCCGCGCACGCAATCGATGCTCAGCCAGACAAAGAAGCCCGC
>JAJZKY010000779.1:2159-3025 GCA_021803885.1 Planctomycetota bacterium | reverse complement strand
TCTCAAGCAACACGTTTATCATTTCCCGAGCCCCCGCCGTGTGCGGCAATGACACGCCCACTTCCGACGCGGACGATAACGCAATGCCCAGGTCCTTGTGATGCAAACGCAGACGAAATCCCGGTTCATAACGCCGTTCTAAGGCCCGCTGACCATGAAGCTCAAGAATGCGGCTCTGAGCAAATCCACCTAATAGCGCGTCCCGTACTCGGGCCAAGTCCACTCCCGATTTTTCGGCTAGCGCAAACGCTTCTCCCACAGCTTCAATGGTCAACGCCACCACAATTTGATTGCAAGCCTTGGTTACCTGACCCGAGCCTGCCGGACCCATGTGGACAATGTTTTTCCCAATCGCTTGAAAGATCGGCAGAGCCCGGGCATAAGCCGCTTCATCTCCGCCGACCATAATGGAAAGCGTCCCCGCTTTGGCACCTACGTCACCGCCCGATACCGGTGCATCGAGCGTATCAATCCCGCGTTCTTGAGCAGCCTGCGCGATGCGTTTTGCTATCGCGGGCGCCGCCGTCGTTGTGTCAATCAGCAACATCCCCGCTCGCGACGAGGCTAAGAGTCCGTCGTTTGAGAAATAGACCGCTTCGACATCTGGTGTGTCCGGCAACATGGTGAACACGACATCACTGGACTCCGCGACTTGCGCAATGCTATTCACCACTCGGGCCCCTGCGTGTGCCAGACGATTAGCAGCCTGGGCACTGCGATTAAACACGGTGAGGGAATAGCCAGCCTGCAGAAGATTTTCAGCCATTGGCTCCCCCATCACTCCCAATCCGATAAAGCCAATTCGGTCAGGGGTTCTGTTCTCATTGTTCATGATTGTCATTCCTTTCGTCAATATTTTCGCGTTC
>JAJZKY010000779.1:0-2149 GCA_021803885.1 Planctomycetota bacterium | reverse complement strand
CCGCAGGCCGGCATCGGTATCGGCAGCCGGAATATATTCCAGTCCTACGAAACCCTCATATCCTAACTCCTCAAAAGCTTGCAAGACATGATCATAATGAATTTCACCCGTGCCCGGTTCATGACGCCCCGGATTATCCGCAATTTGCACGTGGCCAATGCGAGAGGCCAACCGTTTAAAGGTCCCAATCAGCTCTCCTTGCATGCGTTGCGTGTGATAAACATCATATTGAATGTAGGCATTAGGTCGTTGAATCTGGTCCAATAGCTTCTCAACACGTGTTGGGGTATTCAAAAAGAATCCCGGTATGTCCAGTGAGTTGACCGCTTCAACCATCAAACGAATGCCATGTTCGGCTAATCGATCGGCTGCGTAAGCGGTATTGTCCGCCAACGTGGCCCAGGCCTCGTCCGCAGAGAGATCCCCTGGCAATATCCCTGCGAGACAATTGATACGTGAACACTGAAGACGGGTCGCATAACGAATCGCTTCCGCCACACCCTCTCGAAATTCCGAGCGTCTATCCGGGAGGATGGCAATACCACGTTCGCCATCCTCCCAGCGCCCTGCGGGGAGATTGAATAAGATCAGTTGCAGTTGATGATCGGTTAACGCCTCTTCCACCGCGTCGAGCCCAGCTGCATAAGGAAACATAAATTCTACAGCCGAGAAACCCGATGCCCTAGCTGCCGCAAAGCGTTCTAAAAATGGCCGATCAGGATAAAGCAGAGACAAATTGGCTGCATAGCGTATCATCACATTTTCCTGCCTTTCCGTGGAACGATTGATTACCGTTGTTCTGAAGCCAGAGCCACATCACGATCAATGACCTCATCGAACTCGCGAATCTGATCAAGGCTCGGGCCCATCGCGGCATCGGCTTCACGTTCAATGAAGACTTCTACCAACACGGGCAACTGGTGGCTATGTGACGCATCTTGAGCCCATACCATGGCCGCTTCTAACTCGGCGGGATTCATCACTTTCTTACCCAAACCGCCCATGGCTTCCACCGCCCGCACGTTATCCATACCCCGGTCTTCATTCATGCCGTAACTGATATCCACGCCAAAGTTCATGTCGTACTGGTACTTCGAGGGCTGACGGATCAGTCCGAGATAGCCGTTGTTCAACATGACAATGACCATAGGAATGTGATACTGCACCGCTACCGCGATTTCTTCCATGAGAAATTCGAAAGAGTAGTCCCCGACCACCGCGACGACCTCTTCGTCCGGATGTGCGCACTTCACCCCAATAGCTGCAGGAATCTCCCAGCCCAAAGGTCCAGCCTGGCCACAGACAAGATAGTGACGCGGCTTATAGACATGCTGAAACTGCCCCGACCAAATCTGATACAACCCAATAGCAGTTGTAAAAATGGCTTGTGCACCAAAGACGGTATTCAGCGCCTTAAAGACACGAGCGGGCTTGATCGGCACGGTGTCGATGTCCATGCGGCGATCCTTGGCCTCTTTCAAGAGGCCCACGCGTTCAACCCACTCTCCTGGCTTCTGTCGGGGCATTCGGGATTTGGCCGCCGTTAACAGCGCCTCAATCGCCAAACGGGCATCGGCTACAATGCCCAGGTCCGGTTGAAAAATGCGTCCAATTTGGGTGGCCTCCACGTCGATATGCACAAATTGGCGGCCGCGGGTATAGACGTCTAGCTTACCGGTGTGGCGTTCAGCAAAACGAGCCCCAATCGCCAGGACAAAGTCTGATTCCAAGAAAATCTGATTGGCCGCCCGGGTCTGGGTTTGAATACCCACCGTCCCAATGTACAAGGGATGGTCGGCCGCTATGGCGCCCCAGCCCATCAATGTCGGTGAAACAGGCACTTGCAAATATTCCGCCAAATCCACTAACGCGTCCGAAGCGTTGGCATTAATCACCCCGCCCCCAGCCAGAATTATGGGGCGTTTCGCATTCATCAGCATGGCCAAGGCCTTCTCAATTGCCGGCAAATACGGAGGCATGGGGAAGACTGGCAGACTGTGGTCCGTGCTAGATTCGTAATCAATCATCGCCTGCTGAACGTCTAGCGGCAAGTCGATATGCACAGGCCCAGGACGTCCTTCGCGAGCAATGCGAAACGCCTCCCGAAAAATCCAGGGAACTTGGGCCGGCTCCATAGCCAGAAAACTCT
>JAJZKY010000778.1 GCA_021803885.1 Planctomycetota bacterium | reverse complement strand
GGCAATGTTGCACCGCCCGAATGCCGACAAGGGTCTGCTGTACACGGGTGCTTACACCGCTCTCGTGCTCATGCACCGCGGTCGAAAGTTCTGTGGTGGGCTTTTCCAACCGGCGAATAAGCACCACCAGAACGATGGCAACCAGCAGTGTCACCAAGCCAATGCTCCAATCCTGGCGCACCATCACAAAAGCTATGCCGACCAGAGTAACCGTAGCGGTAATGCCCGGAACCAAGCCTTGATTAAACAGACTTTGCACTGAGTATGTGTCCCAGGTGACGCGATACAGCGAATCTCCAACCGTGCTTGCGTCGTGAAAACTCACGGGAAGCCGCTGTATATGATCGAACATACGGCAGCGCAGTTTAAACACCATGCGCAATCCGGCGGCAACCAGCACCCAAGTGCTTAGCAGATTGATCCCCGCACTTACAACGCTTATAAGCAGCAGCCCAAGACAAAGCACAGAAATATACGCCAACGTAGCCGCATGCGGGCCAGCGCCCTGCGGTAAGCCGCTGGCGATCTGCGTGAGCAGCAGCGGCGGCTTTGTTCCCCCGGTCAGAGCATCCACAATAAATTTCAGCGGCCATGGCTGCAGCAACCCCACCAATGCCCCTGTAAGCATCAGAGCCAAGCCTGCACAAATAGGCCAAAATTCACCGCGCACCGCAATTCGCAGCAGTCGTGTTGCGACAGCGAATGCGCCGGGCGGCCGTTTGGCAACGGATTCCACCACGCTTGCCGACGGTTTCGCCGCCACAGCGACAGCGACTGGTGAACCCGCCGCGGTGTTAACGCTTTCACAGGTGGTATCGTTTGCGGCGCGGTTCATCGTTCTCTCCGCAGTTCAATTTCGCCTGGAGCCGCACGACCAACGTAATTAAACAGCAAAGCCATGGCCCCGCCCGCATCCATTGAAGCCCGCAAGGCCAGTATGGCCGCGGCAAACAGCAGCGGCACCCCCCCCGGCCAGGCACGGGTGCCGATATTCAGCAGGCCCAGAAGTGCCAGCACCAGCACACACGCCAGGTAAAACTTAGGAAACACCGGCCACGAGCGCCATCGCACCAACTGTTTGCCGTTGCCATGCTCTTCGATGGCCATGCGTACACGAATGCTACCAAAGACGCCGCTGCGGAATGCCAGGTCCCAGCGGTCAAAATCGCCGCCTCTTCGCACGCACACGCCCTGCTTTTTCAGATAGAGTTCAAAATCGGCCAGCCGGTCGGCTGCGCTTCGCCAGGTTTCGCTCCATACGGCAAACTCGCGCGGTACCGGCATGTCAAGACCGCGGGGAAAGCGCATTCGCCATGGCGTAAGCCCCCGTGACAATCGGCCGCTCAATCGCGCCACCGGCTGCACGAGATAGCAGTACATTGTCAACAATCGCAACTTCAGCCGCTGGCCGCGGGTGCGTGGTATTTCATCAAACGCGCTGTAAAAGGCTCCTATCACGGCCTGCAGCAATGTTGCCAGAACAGCCGCCGCCAAAATCAACCCGAGCAAAATCGGATGTTGGTACAGCCCAACCATAAAGAGCAAACTGAGAACCAGCACCCCAAGGTACCATTCTGGCATCATCGCCAGAGAGGTAATAATATTGGGCGATCCGGGATACACCGATTGAAACAGGGCCGTACCCCATGTGCCATGAAATATGCGACGCTGCCCCCAATTTAAAAACTCCCAGATTCCCGGCCCATAGATGCGCCCGCGCCAACTGATGTGCCCAAAGGCGTTGTAGCGCTCGGGCCACCTGCGTTCCAGCATGGCTTCGGCCTTGCCATAATTAAGCTGCTGTCGCCAATAGGCCCGCAGGCTGTTGCGCCGCTTGTGCCACACCACCGCCCCCGGCGAAAAGCCAAGTTTGCCGCCTTTTTCCTGCAAGCGCCAACACAAATCAACATCGTCGCCTGCGATGCGAAATTGCGGATCAAACCCGCCCACGGCCCGCAGCGCCTTGGTTAAAAACGCCATGTTGCAGCCGGGGATGTGTTCCGCTTCGGTGTCGGTTATCAAAACATGAAGAGGGCCGCCCGGCGAATGCGCCACCGCATCGGCGATGTACCCTTCCCCCGGCGGCGCAATGTTAGGGCCGCCGACGCCCACATACTTGCCCGTGCGAAAGGCGCTGACGAGGTACATGAGCCAGTTTGGCTCGGGCGCGGCGTCATCGTCAACGTATGCCACAATTTCGCCGGTGGCCGCCTCCAGCCCTACATTGCGGGCAGCGCTTAACCCCTGATTCTTACAACGAATGAGTTTCACCGGGTACTGCTGAACAATCTCGGCGAGTTGGTCCGTCGAGCCGTCATCCACCACAATGACTTCCACGTCGGGATAGCGCAATCTTTGCACGCTGTCAAGGCAGTAGCGAATGGTGCGTGAACCGTTGTAACTGCAGACAACAACAGTTACGCGAGGCCAATGCGCATCGGGCCCAAACGGAATGCGGCCGTACGCCTCCCGCACTGCGGTCAGCGCCGGCTTTTCGTCGCGGCTGCGGGTCACGAGTCCGAAGTGCCAATCTAAAATGTCGCAGCCGCCGCGGAACCACTCATCCGTCCATGCAAATACAAACGCACCGGTGCATCCACCATGAAACACACGCCTGATCTGCCAAGCCAGGCTTGCGGCCTGCTCGCGTTCGCCTTTGCCGCCGCTGTCAAGCCCGATTTCGGCCAGCACCAGCGGTTTATCACCGGCTATGTTGTGCAATCGGCTGATATACCGCGAAAGCTTGTCGCGCGTTTCAAGGTAGACGTTCATGGCCATAAAATCAACAAACGGCAGATGCAGATATTCAGTAGTCGGGTAATTTACATAGGTAACCAAAGCGTCGGGCGCGACCGTCTTTGCAATATCGTAAAGCTCATGCAGAAATCGCTCGATCCGGCGATGCCCATACCAGCGAACAATGGTCGCGGGAATTTCGTTGCCAATGGCCAAGCCTAAAAGGGCCGGATGCCCCTTGCAGGCCGCCGCACCATCGCGCACTACGCCGACGATTCGGGCTCGCACT
>JAJZKY010000777.1 GCA_021803885.1 Planctomycetota bacterium | reverse complement strand
GGTATGGTCAACGCTACCGCGGACGAGCGGACCAACACGATCAGATCGGAAGAGCGGCGCGGCGGGAAAGAGTGTAGATCTCGGGGGTCGCCGCGGATCGACCACCCCGCGGCAATGTTGGATATGCGGATATACCACTTGAAGAATGCCGACGCCACCGACACCGCCACGCTCATCAACGCGGTGTTTAATCCCTCCACCAGCGCCAATCAGCCCAGCGGGCTGCCACAGCCGCTTTTCCGCCGCGTGGTGAGTTTCATCAAGCAAACCCAGCAAAACAACGCGGCCGGCAACGGGACCGGCGGTGTGGTCAACGCTACCGCGGACGAGCGGACCAACACGATCATTGTCACCGGCCCGGCCGAAGCACTGGTGCTGGTCGGCTACATCGTCAAGGAAATCGATTCCAACCCCGCGGCCAAGCAGGTGTTCTTCATTTATCGCCTTAAGAACGCCGAAGCCGCGACCGTCCAATACGTGCTCAATTCGTTGTTCGGCAACCCAACCTACCCACCGCAGGCCACCCCCGGCATGAGCAACGTCTTCGGCGCGTCGAGTTTTACTTCCAGCTTCGGCGCCTTCGGCAACTCGCGCGGCGCCACCACTTTCGCCGGCGGACCATTCGGCAGCTTCGCCAATGGCAACAACACCAACCTCGCCGCCGGCGTGAACGGGGTTCCCACCACCGCCACCAATGCCCTGACCGGCCAAGCCTACATCGTCGCCGATACCAGCACCAATTCGCTGCTGGTGAGCACCAGCCAGAAGTATGCCGCCGCCGTGAAAGGCATGATTCGGCAGCTTGACCGGCCCGTGCCGCAGGTGCTCATCAAGGTGCTCGTGGCGGAGGTAACGCTTGACAACAGTACCGCCATCGGCACGGAATTTTCGATTCTGGATCAGCGCACCAGGCTCGTTCCCACCGGCCAGGTGACCGGGTCGATCGCTCCGAATGGCAGCGTCACCGGCGCCACCGGTACGGCGAATGTCACCAACTACGGCACCAGCGGCGGCAGCGCCTTCGGCATCGCCAATGCGGTAACCAGCGCCGCGGCCAACGGTACGCCCAGTGGTCTGGTGGTTGGGTTGGTCGAAAACAACCTTACCGCCACTTTGCAGGCTCTGGCCCAGAAAAATAAGCTCGACGTGCTCAGCCGCCCGTACATTCTGACCAGCGACAACCAGGAAGCCACCATGATGGTCGGTCAGGAAGTGCCGATCATCACCAATTCCACCATCACCACCCAGGGTACAGTGGTCAATACGCCGAGCTACCAGCAAGTGGGCATCATTCTGGACGTGACGCCGCAAATTAACCCCGACGGCGTCGTCACTCTCAACGTTGCGCCGCAGGTTTCTCAGTTGGAATCGGGCGCCGGCGTAACTGTGTCCCCCGGCGTGACGGCCCCAATTTTCGACATTCGCCAAGCCCAAAGCCGGGTGGCCGTCAAGAATGGGCAGACGATCGTGATCGGAGGTTTGATGCAGGATGAGAAAACGCAGACGATCAGCAAGATTCCGCTGCTGGGAGACATTCCCTATATCGGCCCGCTGCTCTTCAGCCGCGCCCAGAATGAAAAAACGAAGACCGAATTACTCATCTTCCTGACGCCGCATGTGATTCCGCAGCCGGCGGGGCTTAAGGTAATGTCACACGAGGAGGAACGCGGCATGCAGCTTGTTCCGAAAGCGGTCGGCCCCGGCGTGTTCCAGACGCAGATGAAAGACATGCGGCGCGGCGCTCTCCCCGAGCCGGCCGCGACCCAGGCAACGGAGAACCCCGTCCATGACATCAAATTATCCCGCTGACGCTGCGTCGAAAATGGGCCGCGCTGCGCTCGTCGCGTTAAGTTTGTTGCTGGCGGTTCTAACCGCCGGATGCGAAACGACGACCACCCGGCTGTATCCGCCGGGCGTGAATGCGGGCCGCCGGGCGGCTCTTAATCCGGACGCCCTGCGATTGCAAACTATCTCCGGCGCACTACTGCTATACTTCCAGCAACACCACCGCCTCCCCGAATCTCTCGGTGAATTGACGCCTCTGAATCCTGGCGGGTCTGGACCTCCGCTAAAGTTCACCTGCCCCACCACCGGCCGGCCTTACATATACGCACCCGCGGCAATCCCGGGCGATCCAGCCCACCGCTGGCTGCTCGTCTACGACCCCGCGCCGGTGCATGGACGCCGCTGGGTGATTCTGGGCCAGCCGCCGCTAGGCCGCCAACCGGTTATGATGTGGGTGGTTTCTCTGGACGAGGCCGCGTTTGAGCGACTCCGACGCGCCACGACGCAACCACACCGCGGTCTGACGCCCCCGCCCCGCCCTTGAATGCCACACCGTTATTTTCGGAGCAACTACATCGAACGGCCGCGGCGGACCCGGCGCAAAACCCGCTTCCACTTGCGGTGACACGCTGTTGCAACACCCGAAGAAAAGTGGAAAATTCTTTCCTGGTGTTCAACTTGGGTTAGAGCGTGTGTG
Source organism: Planctomycetota bacterium (assembly GCA_021803885.1). The sequence goes on along the minus strand of JAJZKY010000777.1, from coordinate 549 downwards.
AGGAGACGGCGGCCGCGCTATCGTTTTCCGCGCGCTCTTAGACGAGAAAATATGTATGACGAAGCAAAGCTACATTGCCGTGGATCTGGGCGCGGAATCGGGGCGGGTTATGTTGGCCGCCGTGGACGCGTCCGGCGTGTTTCTTCGGGAGATGCATCGGTTTACCAATGGTCCGGTTCGCGTCGGCCCCACACTTTATTGGGATGTGTTGCGCCTGTGGAATGAAATTAAGGTCGGTCTCGCCAAAGCCATCGCCGACAATCCCGATATCGCCGGTGTCGGCGTGGACACGTGGGGCGTTGATTTCGGCCTGCTGGATGAATATGGCCAACTGATAGGTAATCCCGTTCACTACCGCGACGCGCGCACCGAAGGCGTGTCCGGAGAATTTTTTACCCGCCTGGCCCATGAAAAAGTTTACGGCCTCACCGGCATACAAACACTCCCCTTCAACACTCTTTTCCAACTGGTCGCCCTGACCCGTCGGAACCCCGGCGCCCTGGCTGGCGCCCGCCATCTGCTTTTCATTCCCGATCTGCTGTTTATGGC
>JAJZKY010000776.1 GCA_021803885.1 Planctomycetota bacterium | reverse complement strand
CTGTGATGATGGCGCAGATTCCGCTGGGGCGCCCTGGCACGGACGCCGAGATCGCCCAGGCCGTGGCCTTCCTTGCTTCCGATGCCGCTGGCTACATCACCGGACACGTGCTGGATGTGAACGGCGGGATGTTTATGGGCGGTTAAAGCACTTTTCTTTACCCGTAAACCTTGTGATCTCAATCACCGTCGATGTGCTGCTGGAGGATGCGGCGCCGGAATTCCCGGTTCGGGGGAGGCATGATGTAGATCAGCGTAATCAGGCCGCATGTCCGCGTGCTGTTTTACTAAGTTCATAAAAATAAATAAGTTACTTTCCTAGTGGCTGGCGTAAATATACCTGCAGTCATGCTCTGACATTAGAGAGCTGCACCAGCTCCCCCAATCCCGTCTTCTCCCAACGGATTTTTACGCTGACCGGATCTCCCGCACAGGCCACGTGTTTTTTCTGTAGGGCCCTTCAGAAGAGCCGAGCGTTGATTCCCGTCTTCGCCTGACGAAGCGCGGATACACGAGCCAATCAATCGAAAAGTGGGGTAAGAAAAAACTCTTGACAACACCATTAACGCGGAATATACCGTAAGCCAATCACAATCGGCGGCGCAGTTTCACGGGTAAAGCAAGTAGAAGATGGCCGCATCATGATCGAAGCTGCGTCTTGAAAATCAAACTAAGTCTACTTGAATCAGTATCTTAACTGGTTCGGGCGATGTATATATCTGTCTCAAGGGGCTTCCGCTGCAAATGGTTGATTTAACGGTTGGCAATTCATGTAAGAAATACGAGTTGCTACGGTTAGATTTCAATCCATGCAAGAGGGCAACATGAGCGGGGCCTCAAATGACGACAAAAACCGGAAGGTAGGGGTCTGAGACGCCTTCCGAAACTCTCAGGAGGAATCTATCCGATGAGGAATTTGGCCAGAAATCTGACGCGAAGTGTACGCAGGTGGAACCTATCCATTCTTGCGATGGCGGCGATGCTGGGGTTGCTGATGTGCTCGAACGCGGCAGCACAGAGCGGCGCCGGCTCGATTCAAGGCACCGTGACAGACTCCACGGGGGCGGTTATCCCCGGGGCGCTGATTCACGTGGTCAACCAGGCGACAAACGTCGTTACCGATACAAGATCCAACAACGTCGGCTTCTACCAGGTGCCGGCCCTATTCACAGGTACCTATTCGGTAACGGTCAGCGCGCCCAACATGAAGACCTACAAGACCACCATCCAGTTGCTGGTGGCCCAATCCGCGATCATCAATCCTTCTCTGACCGCTGGAGCGGTAACACAGCAGGTCGAGGTGGCGGCGAATGCCGTGCAGCTCACAACATCTGATAACGGCACCATCACCTCCACGCTGGAAAACCAGAGAATCAATCAGCTCCCGTTGAACGGGCGCGTGCTGGCGACCCTGTTGAGCATGACTACGCCGGGATATGAAGGCAGCAGCGCCGGTGGCACCCGGCTGAACGGGTTGTCCGGCGAGGCGTTGGAATTCGTGGCCGATGGCGTGCCCATGGTGAACCGCCAGTTTGGTGGCACCAACACGTCCAATTCGCTGACACCCGATCCGGACTCGGTGCAGGAGGTGCGGGCAGTGACCGACAACGGCGGCGCGGAGTATGCTACGCCGGGTACGGTGGTCATCACCACCAAGTCGGGAACGAACAGCCTCCACGGGGCGCTGTTTGAAACGGCGCGCAACAACGCCATCGGCATCGCCAAGAACCGCAACAATCCATCCAACTTCTCCGCGCCCAAGTACATCCGCAATGAGTGGGGCATGTCGGCGGGCGGGCCGATCATTCTACCCCACGTCTACCATGGGAAGGACAAGAGCTTCTGGTTCCTGTCCTACGAGAGATACTCGCTGGCCAGCGGCAGCACGGCGCAATTTCAGGTGTTGACGCCGGCTAATCGGAGCGGCGACTTCAGCGACTTATTGGCCGACACCGCGAGCAAGCCACAATTGTACGATCCGGCAACAACACACAACGACCCGAACTGCAATGGCACCGGCCAGGCCAATCAGTTCTGCCGTGCTCCGTTCCCGAACGACGTCATCCCCGCGGGACGCCAGTCTCCGACGAGTAAGATTCTTAATGACATCGAGCCGTTGCCAAACCTGCCTTTCGATCCTTTTGAAGCGGCAAACCTGCAAGGACCGAACCCCAGCTTTACGGTGATTCCCACATGGACCTTCCGGCTGGATCACGTCTTCAACGACAACAACCGGGCCTACCTGCGCTACACCAGCAACGTGAACGTGAATACCGGGCTGCGCAACTATCCGTCCAACGAGCCGGCGACGCTCGCGGCCGACGGTCTTCCGGCCTACGCGAGCGGCGGCGCCTATAACCCGACGGCGAACTTTGCCGGAGCCCTCGGCTACACCCACGTCTTTTCACCCAGCTTCTTTGCAGAGACCATCCTGAGCCAGCAGTGGGAGAGCCAGCACAACTTCGCCATGGGCACACCGTTGGCCAACTACGAAAAGATACTGGGCCTGCCCAACAACTTCGGCGAAGGGGGATTCCCGCAGATTGGCCCATTCCCCTCAGTCGGTGGCCAGAGCAATGGCACAAGCTCTCTCATCCGCTCGCTGGACGGCACACAGTTTATCTACGGCCTAAGCCAGATTCTCTCCACGCTGGACGAGAACCTGACCAAAACCGTTGGCAAGCACCAGATGCAGTTCGGCGGCCGCTACCGGCATGAGCGGTTCGGCTATCTGCCCGATGAGGTGGGAGACACAGTGAACTTCACTTCCCAGGCTACGGGCCTCGAGGATCCCACGACGGGAACCAATTATGGGGTCACTTCCAACACCGGCAACGTGAACGCCGACGAATTCCTGGGCGCGGGCAATTCCTACTCTGTCCAGTTAAACCTGCCTTACGAGCACTACCACGACATGGAGTTCGACGCCTATTTCCAGGACAACTACCACATGACACGAAACCTGACCTGGAACATTGGTCTGCGCTATGAGGCGCATCCGGCTACGTGGGTGAAGTACGGGGCGATGGAGTCTTT
>JAJZKY010000775.1 GCA_021803885.1 Planctomycetota bacterium | reverse complement strand
TTCCGTCGATCTCGACCAGTTTCACGGCCTCGACCAGATTGGCGAAGAGGGCTTGAAGGACATCGTGAACAATCACTATCTGCAAATCTTCGGAACTTCCATTGCGCTCGGTGTCATTGCCGGGGCCGCCGAGATCACGCAGGGCGGTAGCAGCTTCGTTGGCTCCGGCTCGCAGGAATTTACCAATGGCGCGGCCTCCAGCGTCTCCGAATCCGCGACGACCATCCTTGACCGGTTCATGCAAATACCGCCCACCATCACCATCCGGGAGGGACACCGCGTGAAGGTGTACTTTACGCAGGACATGCTGCTCCCGGCGTATGACAATCACACCATTCCTCAGAGCTTTTAGGAGATGTTATGAAAAACAGAGTGATCGTAATCATGATTGCCTTTGCGACGCTGGCTGTCGCAGGGTGCGAAAGCAAGCAGGCCAAAGTAAAGAGGCTGGAAGCCGAATACGACAAGCTCAATGCGCAATACCGCATTGACTGTCTGGGCATGGGCGGGTCGAATGCGCAGGGAGTGAACGACGCGCTTCTGGGAACTCCGTCAAAATCCACCGCGGCTCCAGCAATGACGCCGCAACAGCAAGCGAAGTGCAAAGCGGAGAAGGCGAAGCTGGACCCGCTCGCCGACCAACTGCTCAAGGCGCAGCAGCCTTGAAATATGTCCATCAATACCACCAGCCTTCAACTTCCATCCGGGAGGAGTCCGATTATGAAACGCATTCTTCTGTCCGTAACGCTTATGCTCTTCGCCGCTACGGGTTTCGTCCATGCGCAATTCGGTTCCGGGATCGTCTTCGACCCGACCCAATCGGTCCATGCCGTCCGGCAGATCATGCAAGCCAGCCAACTTTACACGACGAGCATACAGACAACGCAGAACGTCATCGCGGCCTACAACCTGGCCGAGCGCATGGCGACCGCTCCGCAGTCTCTTTACAGCGCATACAGCAACATGGGGCGGCAGGCGTGGACTTCGGTCACCACTTCAGCCAACACATATGGAAATACCGAGATGTGGACGGCGGCGGCAACCAGCGGCTACGGCGCTGCGGCAGGCAATCAACAGGTCAGCGTTCCCCGCACGGGCGAGATCGCCGGATACAGTTCGCTCAGCCAGGAAAGCCAGCAGCAGCTTGCAGCGCAGGGCGCGACGGCGGATTTGGGTGACACCGCCAACGCCACCACGCTCCAAACTCTTGGTACGATCCGCACCAACGCTCCTCAGCGCGAGGCGGACATTGCCAATCTGGAACAAGCCAGCCATTCCAATGACCCAACCCAGCAAACCGAACTGGCCACCTTGCAGCGGATTAACCAGGCCCTGCTCATCCAACTCCGCACGCAGCAGGAAAGCAATGAGATGACCGAGGCGCAGAGTCTCCAGCAAATGGTCGGACAGAAGCAGCAGCAAGACGCCTTGAAGATGACCTTTCAGGCTGCGAACGGTTATCAGGCCAATTACAACAGCCAGACCGCCGCAGAATCGTCCGCTTCCGTAGCCAGAATATTTGAGTATTGATGCGCGGAGGCAATCATGGAGATCCTCAAATACATTGCCGATGGATGTGACTCGCTCACAGCCACGGTGAGCCCGTCTGTGGACGCTCTCGGCCTGCATATGGTGATAGTGCTGGCGACCATCATGATGGTCTGGTTTGGCGTGCAGGAGGCGTTGGCTTCCTCACAAGGTGGGCCGGGCTTCAACATGGCAAAGTTTCTGAACTTCTTCATACTCATCACCTTCGCATATTGCTTTGTGAAGTTTTACGACTCCGCCATTCCGGGAATTGGATTTTCTCTGCAGGGCTTCGTCCGAGGAGGGACAAACAACCTCGTACAAATCATCGGAACCGACACGACCACGAACATGCTGGGGTCGATCAAGGCGTCCCTGAGTCAGTCTGGCCCCGGCATCGTCATGATGACGGCCCCCTACCTGATTCTGGCTTACTTCTGCACGCAGATTCTTCTCGCCATTCTCTCAGCGCTGATCTCAGTCATCATCGCCTACGGCGCTGTTGGAGCGACCATCGTGGGCGTACTTGGTCCTGTATTCATTCCTTTCATGGTGTTCGAGAAGACCGATTTTCTTTTCTGGGGATGGCTCAAAGCTTACCTCAGCTTCAGCTTTTATAAGGTCATAGCGGCGGCAACCATGAGCATACTGGGGCAGCTTTTTACGCACTATTACACCAACCTTGTCGATTTCACCCACCCTATCAACTTGATGAAGAACTTTCCGCTACTCATCATTCTCATCATCGTGAACCTGTTCATGCTGCTCAAGATTCCGGCCATGACCGCGACCATCTTCTCCGGTCACAGCGGCGGTCACGATGCGGGTACTGGCATCGCGGCCTCACTCGTAACCAGGGGCCTGATGAGTTGAAGGAACCACACGATGAGCATTGCAACAAATCCGACATCAGAGATCACGCGTGCGGCGGAACGGTATCTGGAGCAGTACGGCGATCCGCTCGTCATGAACACCTATCTCAAGGTCACAATCCTGTGCCTTGTGGCGGTGTGTCTCGCGCTGGCCGCCCTCGTATTCAAAAGCCAGAAGGCGCTTGCCTCGATGCGGCCGCTGATTATCCGTATCAATGATGTGGGCCGGGCCGAGACGATTGACTATCGCAACTTCCAGTACCGTCCGCAGGAGGCGGAGAACAAGTATTACCTCACCCGCTGGGCCGAGCTATATTTCACGCGCAACCGCTTCACCATTGAGCGGGATCAAACGGACTCGCTCTATTTCCTGAACAGCGACGTGCAGCGTGCCGTAATTGCACAGGAGCAGAAGGATCACATCATCCAGACATACAGAAACGACAGCACGCTTCCATACGTCGATGTTGAGGTCAAAAACATTGTCCTGGACGACCTGCGGCAGTCGCCCTATTCGGCGCGCATCGAGTTCGAGAAGGTGTACACGAACCCGGCGGATCATACCGAACTCAAGCGGGAGCGATGGACAGCCAGCGTGACCTATGTCTTCCGCGAGAACGTGCAGAATAACGAGCTGG
>JAJZKY010000037.1 GCA_021803885.1 Planctomycetota bacterium | reverse complement strand
GCTCAATCCAGCTCAGATCCTGTCGGGACTCGTTTTCCAGTCCTTGCGTGATGATCAGTTCCCGGTCGTCCAGGTCGACAACGAACGCCCTGACTTTGACACCCAGATGCTGGGCGGCTCTCCAGCGACGGTGGCCATAGACGATCTGGTAGCGACCGGGCTTGGACGGGTGGGGGCGGACTTGAATCGGAAGCTTCTGTCCCTCGGCAGAAATTGAATCCACCAGGGCATTAAAGCCTTCCTGATCATCATCCGGCAGACGATCAGGGATCGGGGAGGGCTCCAAGATGGCCGGGTCCAACTCATCGGGGGCCATATTCGAAAGCCTGGCCCTGAGCTGGTCACGCTCCTCGCGGAGTTGGGAGATCGACCGCTCGGTGGCCGCGACAACGCCGGCCGGCATCCTGGGTGTGTGGTGAGATGCGGGGGAGAAAGACGGATTGTTTGGTTCGGCCGGTTCTTTGTCGGGGCGCAGGGATTCGGAAAGCAGGTTGAAGCTGCCGACGATCGATCGTGATGGCTTCTTGCTCATTTGCGCCCCCAGGCCCTGTTGATCATCTCGAGGATCGCGAAATTGACGGCATCCATGGAATCCCGCGCACGCCGGTATGTGTCACGACCGACATCACCGGGCGCCAGTTCGTAGACGCTCTTCTTGTGTAGCCCGGCACTCTCTACCGCAGTGCTTTCGATCGCGGTCGGAATAAAGACGTCATCGGCGAAAAGGTGGCGCATCAACGAGACGATTTGCGTCTGCGGCTGGTCGTTAGGGTCATGTCGCGTGATCAGGTATTTGAGGAAGTCCTGCTGCAGGGCTGCGCCAGCACTACCGATCACACTGATCAGATCCCCCATCATCAAAAGGAACTGGGACATTGACATCATATCGAGCATCGCCGGATGAACCGTAACAATTAGCCCGGTAGCGGCACAGATGGCGCCAAGGGTCAGGAAGCCCAGTGATGGCGGCGTGTCGAGAATGACGATGTCATAGTCGTCTTCGACCTCGGCAATTGACATCCTGAGACGCTCGAAGAACAGAGCCGCTTCGCCGCCGTTGCTCTCAGCGAGAAGGCGAGGGGTCTCGTGCTCGTACTCCATGACTTCGATGTTGCCAGGAATGAGATCGATCCCGGTAAAGTATGTCTTGCGCACGATCTCGCGCATCGGGCGCCTGTCTTCGCCGCTTCGCAGAGATGCGAAAATCGTCTCGTTGGCACCGACATCAAGTTCGGGCTGGGCACCGAACATTGCAGAAAGGCTGGCCTGGGGATCGAGATCGATCGCCAGCACCCGATAGCCCTGCAGCGCCAGGTAGTGGCAGAGATGCGCGCTTGAGGTGGTTTTGGCTGAACCGCCCTTGAAATTCACGACTCCGAGGATCTGGAGGTGTTCGCCAGAGCGCCGGCGAGGTAGGTAGCGGAGAGCATCGTTGGGCTTCTGTGCGGCAAAGAACTGCCTGAGCTCATTGACCTGCTCAAGCGTATAAGTCCGGTGGTTGTTTTCGCGCCGCGAAGGGATTGGGCCCTTACCCTCAATCGACATCGTCCGCAGCGTCGATTCGGGGATAGACGTCAGTGACGAGACTTCATGCGTTGCAAACGGCCTGAGGGATTTCTGTGCCTCCGGTGGATACATGCGCTGCCGCAATACATGAAGTTGATTGGACAAAAGTGTCGCATGTCGGACGATTTTGTCAGGCGGCGACTCGATCTGGTCCATTATGATTGAAACCCTCCGAAGACTAAATGAAGCCTCGATCTGACGGTAAAAATACGCCCTGACAGGCGTTACCCGTCATGTCATATGGACCTTGCGACTTGTTGTCCAGAAAATTCGGCTTCTTATGATAGCTGAAGAACCGCCATTAAGTGTTTGAGATACCGTTCTATCCATTTTTTGGTGAGCCCGCGGTCCCGGATTCGCGGGTGGGAGGCACCCCGAGTCGGATCCAGTCGGCAGGATCTTATCCACAGGTCGTGAGCCTCTCTTGTGGACTTCAGTGATAAAATCTGTGGACTCTTGAGAGAGGCCAGAAGTGGAAAATCAACGACTTAACAGGATTATCCCGTGGACTCTTGCGATGAAACTAATAATAAGAATCTAATAATCTAACGAATAGCTTCCTCTCCAAAGTCCACAGCGACAGATGTTGATAACTTTGCTATATCGGATTTGTCCGATCACCGAGTCACTGGAAAATGCGATGGGAGAAATCCATAATCTAATCGAGGCGAGGGGAAGGGCAGGGGCGCTTGATGCCGGTATTGAGCGCAGCTTTGTTGAAGCTGCGGCCCAGTATATGGGGGACGAGGACACTACCCTAAGCTTTGCCTATTCGGGTTGGGCTCAGTGCGCCCTCCCTCATCGCAGACTGGCGGACGATCAGCCTTGGGAAATCAGCATTGAAAGAACAAGGCTTGTCGTCGAGCCTGGTCGGAAGCCTAGGAGCGAAGAAGGCCCTCTAGATTTCGTCGGTGTACCGTTTGGGGCACATGCTCGACTTATCCTTCTCTACCTTCAGACCGAGGCAATCAGGACCGGGTCGAGAGAAATCGAGCTCGGGCGCTCTTTGCGGGACTGGCTGAGTCGAATCGGGGTAAGCGTCGGCGGCAAGACAGCGAAGTTGGTCAAGGATCAGGCCGAGAGGATCAGCCGCTGCCGCCTGACATTTCACATCCAGGGTGGCAAATCAGTCGGATTGATCAACCAGTCGATTATGGACGGCGCACTGTTCGTCGAAGATACCGAGGAGGGCGGTGGAAAGCCGATGCTCTCAATGGCGCGACTCTCGGAGGGCTTTTTCGAGCAGCTGCAAAAGCATCCGGTCCCGCTTGAGGAAGCTGCCATCAAGGCCATCAACAACAACCCCGGGGCGCTGGATTGCTACCTCTGGCTGGCCTACCGCCTGCACGCCCTGCCCGCCGCAAAGCTCGTCACCTGGAAAGCTCTGAAAGCGCAGTTCGGCTGCGGCTATCGAGAAGTATATCATTTCAAGGCACGCTGGCCGAGCGCGCTGAAGCTGGCTCTTGCGGTATATCCAGATGCACAGGTGGATATCGTGGACGAGGGGGTAATTCTGAAATCGAGCCGGCCACCGGTGCGTCCTCGCGTGCAATCGATCCGATAGACACCCACTCTTCCGCATCAAGGCTGGCCTCACCAGAGTCCACGCCAGCACGCCTGGCTCGATTTCCTCACCAGAGTCCACACCCTGGTGACGGTCCTCATGGCATCTTACTAGGAAGCGTGGACGACTCTGATCCAGAGACGGATTGAGGCGAGGATGGTGAAGCCGAGGAAGCTGCTGGCGGTTCGATCGTATCTTGTGGCGATCCGGCGGCTGTTCTTGCGTTTGTTGAAGCAGCGCTCAATGCGATTGCGCAATACGTAGAGAGGGCGATCGACTGAATGCTGGACGCGACGGTTTCTCTTGGTTGGAATTTCGGGGATTGTCCCGCGGTCGCGTGCGTCCTGCTGGGTGGCGACACTGTCATATCCCCGATCAGCGGGCAGGATGCCGGGGTCACTTTCGCGCTCTTCCATCAGATCGGCATAAGCCGTGCTGTCATGAGCCTCGTCGGGGCTCAGGATGATGCCGATGGGCAACCCCTCAGCGTTGGCGCGGAGATGGATCTTGGTCGAGAAATCACCTAGAGAACGACCTCCGCCCTTATTCCAACGGCTGCGCCGCCGGAACCTTGGGGCTCCGCCAAGAGCCAGGCTCTGAGTCCCCTTTTTAAGCCGGCGGCGCAATGGTGAGCCCGGACGATGGTGCTGTCGATCATCTGCAAGGTATCCGCCGGACCGCCACCATCGGCCAGGGCGTCGAGCATCACGTCCCAGATCCCGCTCACGGTTCAGCTCCGGAATTGTCGGTGCACGGAGTTCCATCTTCCAAGTTACGCCGGCAGATCCCGCCACCGAGCCCCGGTCCGGGCAATCCAGAAAATCGCGTCCAGCACGCGGCGATGGTCCGTGGGCGGTCGGCCCCCTACCGCTCCAGGCTCAGCCAGAAACGGCCTGAAAAACCCCCATTCCTCGTCGTGCATCAATCCACGAACCAACGCTGACCTCCATCCAAGAAGTCAGCGTCGAATCACATCTCACCGCGTCGTGGGAATGCCCCCGTCCGGTTTGCCCACGTTTCCTAGAGTGAAGGCCCTAGTGCCGAATTTCATGTCATCTCACCAGAGTCCACACCCCGGTGCCGAATTTCAGGCCATCTCACCAGAGTCCACACCCTGGTGCCAGGTTTCATGCCATCTCACCAAAGTCCACACCCTGGTGCCGGTCCTCATGGCATCTCACTAGAGTCCACGCCCTTGTAATCGAGCTTATGCCGAGCTCTGGGATAATTTGTGGGCGCAAGGCCAACATCACGACATCAAAGGCTTATTCGCCGCACAGCCTTGTCAGCTGACAGGGTCCGTATGGCTGGTTGCCACTCGCCGACGACACCTCTCACAAAATCCACACTCGTTCGCATCCTGACTCTGGCTCAAACTGTGGACTCTGGTGATCTGCCAGGATCAATGCTCACCAAAATCCTCGGTTTGAGCTGAATGGGTAAGCAAACACTGGACCGGGAGCCGACGCTAGTTTGCAGCGTGATTTCGGCGTGACATCGTGGACTCTGGTGAGGGGATCGGGTCTTCAACAGACGAAATATACACCTATCGGATCGATCGCACGCGAGAATGCACTGGTGACCACCTCGATTTCAAAATCGTGCAGGCGCTGAACTGCGCCACCTCCCACCTTACAGCCCGGACTTCAACCCCATCGAGAACACCTTCAGCAAGCTCAAGGCCTTGCTGCGAAAAGACGACGCGCGGACCATCGACACCCTTTGGACCGCAATCGGACGACTTGTCGACCTCATCACACCCGCAGAATGCCAAAACATGTTCGCCGCAGTCGGATATGATCCAATATGATCGGCTACCGCTTGTCTTATGACTTCCGTTTGTTTGGGGCAGATTGATTTGCCCGTTCCGGGGTGGCCGCCCCGGAACGGGCGGAAGGGGACGGATCGTGAAAACGCCGGTCGTTTGGGGACCGAGTTAGAGTAAGATCGCCCCTTTCTTTTCCATCAGGCCCGAACGGATACCGGGGTTTTCGACCCGGATGACAAGCATGGGACAGCGGAAAAGATGAGTAACACTCTACCACAGACCATCGGGATCGACCTCTCCAAAGCGAGCCTTGATTGCCATGTCCACCCTGCCGGGATCGGCCGGCGCTTCGCCAACACGGCCAAAGGCCACAAGGCGCTGATCGTCTGGACAGCACAATGGGAGATCGAGCGGATCGCCTATGAGGCAACGGCAACCTATCACCGTGCGCTTGAGGCAGCGCTTGTCAGCTTTCCTTGCGTCAAACTAAATCCGGAACGCGCCAGGCGCTTCGCCCAGGCCACCGGCACATTGGTCAAGACCGACCGCATCGATGCCTGTCTGCTTGCCCGGATGGCCGCGACCCTGCAGCCGCCCATAAGGCCGTCCAGAACCGCAAGTCAGGTCCAGCTGGCCGAACTCATCAACGCCCGCGACGGGCTCGTGCGTGACCGGACCGCGCTGAAAAACCGGGAGAAAAATCTCACCATCGCATTCCTGAAGCGGCAATGCCGGCAACGCCTCGACCAGATAGCGCGCCACATCGAAGCTCTCGATGCCGAAATCGCCAGGATCATCGCCGCCGATCCCCCACTGGCCGACGCCACCAAATCCTCACCAGCATCGACGGCGTCGGGACACTGACCGCCAACCAGCTCATCGCGACCATGCCAGAGCTCGGTACCCTCGAAAACAAACAGGCCGCAGCGCTCGCAGGTCTCGCCCCCGTCGCGCGGCAGTCCGGCCAGTGGAAGGGCAAGAGTTTCATCCAAGGTGGGCGCGCCAATGTCAGGCAGGCCCTCTACATGCCCGCCCTCGTCGCCGCTCGCTTCAACCCAGATCTCAAGGCAAAGTATCGCCAACTCATCAACGCCGGAAAACCCGCCAAGCTCGCCATCACAGCCATCATGCGAAAGCTCGTCGTCATCGCCAACGCACTGCTCAAAACAGACCGCTTGTGGACCAATTCCCCCGCTTGACCATCACGGATACTCTAATTGTCAGGAAGCCACACCAGGTGGAACCAGAAGTGGTTTTGTAATAAAGTCATGCTTAGCTGTGAGGGTAGAGGGCGAATTCACAAATGATCGGTCAAATTGCAGGGGGAGGGAAAGCGCGAACATATTCCGATGCCCTGTTTTCGGCCTTGCTGCGTCTGCTTGCAAGGGCTTGGCATGTTTGAACCGCCCCCAGCATTCGGTGAGATGGGGTGATGCAGCTTTCCAAACCTGTCATTGCGATTGTCGATGACAGCCCTACGAATAGGCGGATTTATGCTCGTTTGTCCCGAAATCTGGGTTTTGAGGTCCAAGTCGAGACCTTCGAAAATCCCGCGCTAGTGATTGATTGGCTGCCAAATAATCAGGTCGACCTGATCATTACTGACTATAAGATGCCGGTCATGACCGGGGGTCAGCTAGTGGCACATATCCGCGCCCACGATCCCAATATTCCGGTGGTTGTGGTGACAGCTTATAATGATCGTAGCTATCGGGCGGCTTGCCTGGATGCAGGAGCCACGGATTTCTTGCTCAGCCCGGTCGACCATGTTGAGTTTGTAACTCGCGCACGCAACCTACTCAGACTCCGTTCGCATCAGCATATTACCGCGCGCAGGGCGGAGATGCTTGAACGCCGCCTTGCCTCGGGTATCATCACGCAAAACCAGTTTGTGCTGGATAGCCGCGAGGCGCTGGCTCAGGTGATCGACACGGTGCCTGCCATGATCAGCGCGGCAGACCGCGCCGGCAACTGTATTTTCGTAAATGCCCAGCAGGCGGCTGTTGCCGGGGGGATTCCGGCGGATCTAGTCGGGCGGCCGGTGGAAGCGTTGTTTGGGCGGAAACGCGGCGCCTCAAGCCGGCGGCTCGACCGGCTGGTGTTGGAAACCGGTCAAGCCTTACCATCCAGGGAAGAAGAGGTGTTGACCGATTCTGGCGACACCCATGTTTATCTCACCACCAAGGTGCCGCTTCGCGACAGGAATGGGGTCGCGATCGCGGTTCTTACTACGTCGGTCGATATCACGGAGCGGCGGAATGCCGAAAGACGTCTAGAATATCTGGCCAGTCACGATCCGCTGACCGAACTGCCGAACCGGGCGCTACTGCGTGAACGAATTCAGCGGGAATTTGCGCGGGGCCGCCGAGGCGACCAGCATTTTGCGCTGCACTTTATTGATCTGGACCGCTTTAAGGCTATCAATGATTCCCAGGGGCATTTGCAGGGCGATAAGCTGCTGCGCCGTATCGCCGATATGCTAACTGACGTGGTAAATGAAGGCGATACCGTCGCGCGCATCGGCGGTGACGAGTTCGCTGTGCTGCAAACCAACATTAGCGGGCCTGACGATATAGCGAACCTGGCAGGAACAATCATTTCGCGGTTAAATGAGAGTGCACAGTCGCCAGATCCGCTGAATGTTGGGGCGAGTATCGGCATTTCCATCGCACCGCTGGATGCGCAGGATGCCGAGGCGCTGATGAAGAACTCTGACCAAGCCATGTATTCTGCGAAGTTGGCGGGTGGTAATATGTGGCGGTTTTTTGCTGTCGAGATGGGCACCACCACAGGTGAGGTGGTAAATCTGGAACGCGATCTGCGCAATGCGATCACTCAGCAGGAATTCATCATCAATTATCAGCCACAATTTGATCTGCACAGCGGAGCGCTGTTGGGAGTGGAGGCGCTGCTGCGTTGGAAAAGCCCGGATTTGGGGATGGTATATCCCAATCTTTTCCTGGGCCTCGCGGAGGAAACCGGGCTTATTCTGCCGATCAGTGAATGGGTCATAAAGGAGACCTGTCGCCAGATTGCCGCTTGGGGGAAGCGGGGTGTTGAATTGCGGGTGGGGCTTAACACCTCCTCCATCCAGTTCCGCCGCCGGACGATATTCCAGACGGTTTCTAATGCGATCGCCGAAGCGGGGATCAATCCAAAATCGCTTGATTTGGAACTGACCGAAGGGATTTTGCTACGGGATGCCGATGACTCTATTGCCCAACTTGATGCCTTGCGCGGCCTTGGAGTTACAATATCTCTCGATGATTTTGGGACCGGCTATTCCTCACTGAGCTATATTCAGAAATTCCCTCTCGACCGGTTAAAGATCGACCGCTCCTTTATTCAGGGATTGGCGGAGAATAAGAATGACCTCGCTATCGTGCGCACGATTATTGATCTTGGCCACATCCTGAAGCTGCGTGTGCTCGCGGAGGGGATTGAGACCAGTGCCCAGCTTGCCCTGCTGAAAGCCGAAGGGTGTGACGAAGGACAAGGCTATCTGTTAGGCAAGGCGCTACCGCCCGAGCGGTTTCTAAAGGAGATTTATTACCAAGAGCTTCAGGCCTCGTTCCTGAATGCGAAACGGGCCGAAAGATGAGTTGGCTGACACACTCCGCCAGCAGGATACGAAATGGGACTCGTATTCTTACGAAGCGTCTGCGCGGTCGGCCGGATAGCGAACATGAGATGAGCTTCAACCGCTTGGTTTTTGCGGGTCTCATCGTTCTTATTTTGTCCCCCGTGACCGACGACGCCAGTTCTCATTTCGCGCTGGCCTGGATGGTTGTCTATTTTATCCTGGCATTGGGCGGGTTTACTCACATCATCTGGCGGCCCGGCATTTGCCAAGCCCGCAGGGTTTATGCGCTGCTGCTGGATTGCGGCTTTCTCTCTCTGCAGTTGCATCTGGGCGGCGAGCGCGTTGCGTTGTTTTATCCTGTATATCTATGGGTCATATTCGGGAATGGCTTTCGTTTTGGTATTAGGTATCTGTTCCTCGCGGTGCCGGTTGCCACACTCAGCTTTCTACTGGTTGTGCTCAGCACGCCATTCTGGTTTTTACAACCGCATCTTTCCACAGGGCTGCTCATTGGGCTGGTTATCCTGCCGGCCTATGCGGGCACTTTGATAAAGAAGCTCTCTTTAGCCACCCGGGCGGCGGAGAAGGCCAATAAAGCTAAGAGCTTGTTCTTAGCCAGCGTCAGTCATGAGTTGCGCACGCCGCTAACCGCCATTATCGGCATGAACCAGATGTTGCGCGCCAGCGCGCTTGGCAGCGCCCAGCTGGACATGGTCGAGACGGTGGACGTCGCCAGCCGGTCCCTGCAGACGATGATCAACCAGTTGCTTGACTTATCGCGCATCGAAGCTGGCCAAATGATCAGCACAATCGAGGAATTCGACCTGCTGACCTTGCTGATTGACGTACGGCGCATCATCGAAAGCCAAGTTCGCGAAAAAAAATTGGCATTCACGATCCATGTCACGCCGCGTACGCCGCTTCGTGTGAAGACTAGTCGTCTGCAATTACAGGAAATATTGGTGAATCTGGTTGGTAATGCCGTGAAATTCACTGAAGCCGGCAGTGTCACTGTCGCGCTGGACGGTCACCTTATGGAAGGGGGGGAGGGCGAGCTGGTCCTGAGGGGGGAGATCGCGGATACTGGGATTGGTATTCCTGTTGAAGCGCAGGCCCGAATTTTCGATAATTTTACCCAAGGCGATGCCTCTATCCTCAACAAATTCGGCGGAACCGGCCTTGGGTTGGCAATCACCCGCCGCCTGGTCGGGTTGCTGGGCGGGGATATCACAGTTGAAAGCACGGTCGGAGAGGGGAGCCTGTTCAGGTTCCATATCAAGACTCTCGGTGCCACTGAGGAAGCTTGGCAACCTCCTGCCGGTAAGGTTTTGCTGCGCGTGAGTAACCCGCTGAAGATGTCCTTATTGCGCAAAACCCTCGTCGCGATGGGGGTGAATGTGGGGTTGATGAACCCGGCCAACGCAGTCGTCGCTGAGAAAGACGGCATGAGCATAGTTATAGAATATTACGCTGATAGGGACATTCAGGACGTGCCTGGCGAGGAACTTCTCCGGACCATTCTTATCCATCCATCCGCAGCGCCTGGACTGCCGGAGATTGCCATTCGGCAACGCTGTGTGTCTTTGCTGTCAGAGGATTTCTCAGGTGAGGAACTGCAGCGGGCACTGCTCATCGCGAGCCGGTTCAGTGCGTCTGAGATGCGTGCCTCTCCGGAGAGCGAAATGCCAATGGCGCCAGTGCGGCCGTCCTTGCCGATTTCCCTCACTAGTCGGGATGTGCTGTTGGTGGACGACAACCGCATTAATCAACGCGTGTTCAAATGTATTCTGGAAGCAGCGGGCCATAGGGTGACAGTGGCGGATGACGGTAATCGTGCCATTGATGTGTTGGAGCACGAGGGGGAACGCTTTGATATCGTTCTGATGGACTTCAATATGCCCGGCATGGACGGGCTGGAGGTGACCAAGCTGTATCGTGTGATGTCGCTCGGTCAGACGCGCTTGCCGATTATTGGTCTGACAGCGGATGCATTTTCCCAGGCGAATGGTGATTGGCGTAATGCCGATATGGATGATTGCCTGGTTAAGCCTGTGGCGCCACAGGATTTGGTTGCGGTGGTTGAGAAAATGGCCCGTGTACGCCACGGGCAGTCATCAACTTCGCCCATTGAAGCGCGGGCCAAGCCGAACATCCAGCCTTTGGACGAGGCGATCATCTCCAATCTGCAGCAGTTGGGGAATGATGGCCATTTCCTGCATGAGCTGCTTTCAGACTTTCTCGCTGACGCGGAGAACCTGATCGACCAGTTAGTTAGTGATGCAACTCGCGGTGATAGCCTAGAATTCCGCAATCATGCTCACGCTTTGCGCAGTAGCGCGGCGAATGTCGGCGCTAAGGCGTTGGGGGAGCTATGTTCCAACTGGCACGGATTGCGGGGGACTGAACTGAGATCACAGGCGGCATCGTTTGCCGCCTGTGCGCACGCAGAATTGAAGGTGACTAGGCAGGCCGTGATGGCCTTGGGCACGATCCGCAAGGTGAATAATCAATGATACAATATCTCGTTTGTGCGTTCTGCTGCCATTACTCCGCAGCCATGATTGCGGACGGCTGAGGTAACATCGCCGCCAAGCGGCGGTCCTGCGCCGCGCAGAGTCTGTCCATCTTACGCAGGTCCGCTTCAGTCAGGTTCAAGGCGGCTTCCGCCCAGATATCGACCACATCGATCAGCTCTTCCAGCGTCACCGGGTTGACCCTGCGCCGCGCTCGATAGGTGGACATGTGGGCGTTAAATTTCCGGTTATGGCGGGAGATATAATCCTGTACCGCCTGCTCACCTTGACCATCTTCCGCCAGCACATCTACCACGCCGATCTCGAACAACTCTTCGGCTGAATAGATCTGGCCGGAGAGGATCATTTCTTCCGCGCGCTTGCGATCGATCCGGCGGGAGAGGAAGCTGTAAGCTCCCATGCCAGGAAACATATTGAACAGGATTTCCGGCAGGCCAAGCTTGGCGCTGCGTTCGGCGACGATCATGTCGAAGGACAAAGCGTGTTCAAATCCGCCGCCTAGGGCATCCCCTTGCACCAGCGCCATGGTGATGACGGGAACATCGAACGAAATTGCGTTTCGATGGATCGCGTTCACCGCGACATGCCCGTAATGGCGCAGGGCCTCCAAATCCCCCTGACGGATGCGCTGAGCGAAATGGTCGAGATCGCCGCCAAGATTATAAATGCCCGGAACCGCTGATGCCATCACGAACCAGGAAAATGGCATGTCTTCCCGGCGCGGAGACCTGGGAAAAGACGAGGTAATCAAATCCTGCATCTCGCCGATATCTTGCATAAGCTCGTGAGTATAAGAGGGCCGCCCTTGCGGCTGCATGAAGCACCAGCAGGCGCTGCTGGATGCATCTATTTCCAACCGCAGATTGTCGAAACGGTGCTCAAGAAGGCTTTGAAATGAAAGCAGGTGCATGTCCTTGCTCTGCCGGTATGAGGAGTTCGCATTCTGAAGGCTGGATACAGTGGCACAATCAACGAAGTTCATTTCATTTCTCCATATGTAAAGGCTTGCCCGTCATGCGTTTTGGCAGGAGCCCCTTCGCCTGGCGGTTGCATCCAGAGTATGACCTGAAATTAGGGTCTGTGGTCATTTGATTTTGAGGGAGAATGAACAAAACCGCTATGCGCTAGTTTTTCCGATGCCGTTGATTGCAACCTTCGCATGCCGGTAAACTTGTTTAAGAGGTTTGGATTGCACACCTAACACTACTTTGGCAGATTATATGGTGAGTGACGGAGCGGACTGTAGCAGTGCGGACATCGGTCTGGCGGTGCGCCGAGATAGGCGATGATCGCCTGCCGAACTGCTGGCAGGCTTGGTTGTGGCGGAGGGCCGGGGATTCTTTTTTCCCCCTCTGGCTTTCTGGAGCCTGCGGGCCTGGAGGAAGGCGTAGGCGATCATGGTCATCAGGGTATGACGATGCAGACCGGTCCATGATCTTCCTTCGAAGTGGTCTAGACCAAGTTCTTCCTTGAGCTGTTGATGGGCCTGCTCGCAGATCCAGCGGGCCTTGATCGTACCAGCAAGCGCCTTGAGCGGTGTGTCTGGCGGCAGGTTGGAGAGGTAGTATTTGCGCTCGCCGTTCGAACGGCGCTCTCCGATGAGCCAGACCTCTTCACCAGGCATGTGCTGAGCCCCCATGTCGCGGATGCGCTGGGGCGATCCGTCGGCGACCCGCACCCGCACGGCGGCGAAGCGGGCGACAAGGCGCCCCTTGGTGCCGCGGCGCCAGCTGAGCGACCGCCAGGACGCCTTGGCGAGCATGGTTTCCGCCGCGATCGACTTGCTGTCCGGGATATGCCTCTGGCGTGGACGGCCGCGGCCGGCGGTCGGGAAGATCAGCGCCACGTCAGCCGGATAGACCTTCTGCTTGAACGGAATCCCCACAGCCCACCGCAAATTGCGAGCACTCAGCGCCTGGCGAAACGGCGCGCTCAGGCCATAGCCGGCGTCGGCGAGCACACAGCCGAACCGCACGCCGCCCGCCCTGATGCGGTCGACCTCCTCAATTGCGATCTGCGTCTTCGTGCGAAACCTCTGGCAGTCTGGCGGCACGCGCGCCTTGCCCATCCGGGTTGGATCGCTCGTCCAGCTCTCCGGCAGGAACAGGCGCAATCCGATCATGAGCGGCACCTCATGCCGTGCCAGCGTCGCGGAGACCAATGTCTGGCAGTTCGCATTCTTGCCCAGGGCTGACGCGTATTGCGGTGCCACTCCCACCGAGTGGCGACCCTTTTTCGGCAGCGCCGTGTCATCGATCACCAGCACGGCGTCATCCCCACCCACCAGCCGGTCGGCCTGTGCCAGCAACTCGGCCTCAAGAGGCGCCATCTCCCACAGACCCGCCGCGATGAAATGATGCAGCCGATCATATTCGCCGGCAGCAAATCGCGCCGCCATCGGCTGCACGCTCTTGCGATCCCCCGGACCAATCAGGCCCGCAACGTAGCGCGGACACATGCGCCGCCGGGTCTTGTTGCCAAGTCGAGCAAGGAATGGCTCCAGCCACCGCTCGAGTTCCTCGCCGCACCCCGGATCATGGCTCGCCATGGTCGGCTCCTCTCATGCCGACCTCCCATGAATCACTCAAACGCCGATTCGGGAATCCCAAAAATCACCAGCATCGCAACTTTCTGCCAAAGTAGTGCTAACCTCAATGAACAGGAGGCTCCAATGACTCAGTCGTTTCGACATCCGAGCCTACAAGCGCAAGGCAGGCAACGCCGCTGCATCTACTTCATCAATACGCGGGACATCCCCGGCGCGGTTCAGATCGGATGGCTTTGCGCAAGCAGCCAGGCGGCGGCAAAAAAGGACGTTAGCAAGTGTCTGAAGACAATCGCGAGCGAAGCAGCGGGAAGCACTTTATCTGTAGAAGTCAAAACGTTATCCGACCTGCTTAAGAGGCCATTTCGGAATGGGAGCGGAACGTTTTTGATGAGGGGTTGGATGGTTGG
>JAJZKY010000774.1 GCA_021803885.1 Planctomycetota bacterium | reverse complement strand
GCCGTCGCCGTTATTTTTGCTGATGGCGTTATTTCCGATGATTCAGCCGACTCCATGGCGGATGACCAGGGTGTAACCCCCGCCCGCATCGAACGCAAATTTAAGAATACGCCCGCGAGATGCGGGTCGTGTTCCGCGGAGGTAAGCCGATGCATCAATCCCGTCAGCGACGATGCCCGCTGCTGCCCGCCCGATAGCAATGATGAAAGTGTCAGCGAGAAGCCGCTGGGGTAATTGGCCAGCGTGCCCCTGAGAGTAAGCTCGGCAACCTGTTTAGGTGCGGCGGCGGTGGCCATAGGCCCAAACGCCAGCAGGCCAGCCAGCGGCAAGGCCAGAACTGCAACTCGTGCCAATAAACGGCGGATATTACGCATGAGGTACCTCGTAAAAAATAGGAGTGCGTTGTTGCCATTACCGGGATTATGTATCTGACCGGCGGCGGGTTCAGCGAACCAGTATAAACGCCATCAGTTAGCTCTAGAGATTAGCAGCAGGCGATAGGCTTGTGCAAGCCGCCCCCACCTTGTGCGCACAAGCTGACGCGATACAACGGAAACCGATCTTATGGCTCGTAGGAGTAGATGTACTGCGCTGTCGGGCTGTTGTTGATGTTGGCGATAGCGCCCGCCGGGCCATCTACCCCAAAACTGTAAAAATAGGGAGCGTGAGGCGCAGCTGCGGGCACGGCATTGCTTACCGAGGTTATCCCACTGGGCACATACACTGGCGGAATGGGTGGGGCGGGTGTTGTTCCTAACGGCATTATGGTCATCGAGTCCACTGTATAAGATTGACCCGAAACCGGATAAAACGCGGCCGAGGCACCTGGCTGAGTAGGCGGCATGTATTGAATGGGATTGCCAAAGCCATCAAGCACTTCAACCACGCCGGTAAACAAGCCAGAGCCGCCTCCGGGCGGCGGAATTGATCCCATCACCGTCGCCGTTGCAGGCAACTGCGTTATGATGTTGGGATGCTCGCGCCACGTGCCTCCGGAATCCGCATAGGCGTGCATCTGCTGGTACGCCACCAAAAAGTGCGCCATATCCACCGGGTACGTATTCGTCTGATGATGCAACTGCAGCAGCGCCGCCTGCAGGTTGCGCAGTTCGGTATGCGTTACCGCCAACCTGGCTTTTACACGCACCTGCTCACCCACGGCCAATACAATGGCAATGAGCACCACTATGATTAGAATGACCACCAGCATTTCGATGATGGTAAAACCACCCCGACTACCCTTACCAACTGTGAGTTTCGCACGCATATCAACCTCACGCACCAGCAAATTAACACCCCGCTTTGCCAATGGTTAATCGGCCGCATATGCGAGTATAACACAAGCATACCGGCGACAAGCAACAAAATTGGCGATTATTTTCAAAAAAATAGCGGCAAAAATGTTGAAAATGACCTATAAAACGGCAGATACCCGGCTGGAAGGCTTTGTCATTGCCTACATGGCGGTCCTGGTGCCAGCCTTTGCCAGCAGGCGTTGCACGTGCGCCTGCACATCGGCCACGGACAGCGCGGCCCAATCGCCCGCAGGCGCTTGCGCAACCTGCACCTGCGGCCCCAGCGGACGCCATACATTTGCCGGGCTTGGGCCAAAGAGCACCAGCGACGGTATGCCCATTTCGCCGGCAAGATGGCTTACACCGCTGTCGTTGCCGATGTAGGCGCGCGCCGCAGCCAGCCTGTCGGCTAATTCGCATAAGGACGGATGCAGATGCACCGCAAAAGCAGCGATAAACGCGGCGATATCCCCGCAAGACCACCGATCCAATTCTACTTCGCCTAAAATGATTTCAACGGCAATATCAGCGGATGCGAGCCTGTGCGCCAGGGTTAAAAATTGTTCCGCAGGCCAACACTTTGCCCGCCCCCCGCTGCCTGGGTGCAGCAGCACAGGGCCATTGATATTAAGCCGCGGCACAGCGGCAACTGCGGGTATATCCAGCGGCTGCAGTTGGGCCTGCAGAAACTCAACTGCATGCCCTTGCCAGTTTGATGACGGGCGCGGGTTTACAAATAATACACTGTCACTTTTGCAAATCGCGCGGACATTTTCCGCCCAGGCATCGCTGCCGCTGCTGACCATGCTGATAAGCACATCGCAATTCAGCCAGGTTGGACGGCGCGGTGCGTACTCCAAAGCACCAGCGGCAAATAGCGCCGTTGCCTCAGGCGCATCGCCATCAGCATAGTCTTCGGCCACCTGCAGGTGAACCAATAACCGGCCAAACTCGCTGCGGGTTACGACGTGCCGCCGCGCCTGCGGAAACCTCTTGGCTATGCCCCGCAAGAGCGGACACAGCAGCAGCGTATCGCCGAGCGCCCCGGCATGCACAATACTAATGCTGTTAACAGTTTCAGGCGATGCAAGGGTGAACGTCACGAGGCCGCTTCCGCCTTTTCTGCTGCGGGCGCCTCGTCGCAAATACGGTCAATCCAGGCACCGCCCAACAGGCGATCTCCGTCGTAACACGCCACGGCCTGCCCCGGCGTGATCGCCGCAACCGGTTGATCAAATTCCACCATGAGTTCATCCGAACCGTTCAGATAAGCTCGCGCCGGCTGCGCCGGGGAGTTGTATCGCACCTTGGCCGTACACGCGATGGGGCCGTCGGCATGGGGGGCCAGCCAGTTTACTTCGCGTGCCACCAGCCGCCAGTGCAGCAGCGCCTCACGCGGGCCTACATGCACGGTGTTGGAGTCGGCATCAATGCCGGTGACATAAATGGGATAACCAAACGCCACACCCACCCCCCGCCGCTGCCCCAGGGTAAAGCCCTGATGCCCTTCATGCCGCCCCACCACATTGCCCGAGCCATCCACAATATCGCCGGCCCGCACGGTTTGCGGCGACTTTCGCTTAACTAACCCAAAATAGTCGTTGTCGGGCACGAAGCATATTTCCTGCGAGTCGGGCTTGTCGAAAACGGGCAGCCCCAGTTCGCGAGCCATGGCCCGCACCTCTGACTTTGGATAATCACCGATGGGCAGCAGCATACGCGGCAGTTCCGTCGGGGGCACGCCA
>JAJZKY010000773.1 GCA_021803885.1 Planctomycetota bacterium | reverse complement strand
CTCTCCTCCTGGGATTACCTGTGTTTGGCCAATCTGCAAGGCCCTTTCGGGGCGATCTCGATCCCACGCGCAGCATTCAAGTGCCCGCTATGGAAGCTTCTGCCAGCAGGCCGCTGCCGGAGCAATACATCTGGACGCAAGCAGCTCCGCCCGGAGCTACCGGGGCACCCGCCAATCGAGATCAGCCAAAGCCGCACTATTTCCGCGACCACTTCACTGTGGCGCATGCGCCTGCCCATGCAACGCTGTACGTGGCAGGCCCACGCAGCGTCAAGGTGTATTTGAATGGCAAGCGGGTCTTGGATACGCGCGCCTATCCCTCGTTGCTTCTGGCCATGAAAATCCACGTTTTTACGGCAGAGGTTGGGCGTGCCTTGCAGCCGGGTAAAAACGTACTCGCCGTCGAGGGTATGCGCGGCAAGGGGTTCGACCGGGTCCCTGCGATGGGAGAGGTGCTGGTTGCAAAGATTGTCCCAGCGGGACGCGGGTTGGATGCCCCGCCCTTGGAAGTGACCAGTCCAGAATGGAAGGGCACAACCACATTGGAGAGTGGGTGGCAACGGGCGGACTTCAAAGACTCCGCCTGGCCAAAAGTACATGCGCTGGGGCCGATCGATGGCAACATCGACTACCTGCAAGGGAACGCCGACTCTGGTTTATATGCTTGGCCGGGATACACGGGGGTTTCTCCCTTTCTTGCGCGGTATCGGTTGGCACCGGAAAAGGTGGGGCCGGTTTTTCAAGGCTCCAGCAAAATCGAGAACATCGCGGCTTTGACCGACCCTACCCATCCACACGCAGGACAGGAATTTACCGTCTCGTTATCGTCCCCCATGCTGGTCGAGCAGGATGCACCCAGCATCGTTCTGGATTTTGGAAAAGAAGTCGTCGGTTGGGTTGAGTTGCTCTCCGACTCCGACCAGGCGGGCACCGTGACCGTCCAGTACGGTGAATCGGAAGGTGAAATGCTGCACGAGCCGTATCTTGGCATCAACCCGCTCTATGTTCCCGCGCATGGCACCGCGCACGGACCGAAGAGCGCTTTTCGCTACGCAAAAATACAGTTCTTACAGGCTTCCGCGCCGCTTCGCTTCCGGGCCATTCGGCTGAACGGAATTTATTATCCCGTGAAATATCTGGGTTCCTTCGAGTCCTCCGACGAGATGCTGAACCGTATCTGGGAGGTGGGGGCCTACACGGCGCATCTTTGCATGCAGGACGATATCTGGGACGCGCCGAAACGGGACCGCGACCGTTGGATGGGCGATCTGGATGTAAGTGGCGACGTCATCGACAGTGTCTTTGCGGACCATTTCCTAATGCAGGACACCATGACACGCCTGATCGGCCCATCACCTGTCGAACGTGATGTAAACGGTATTTCTGGCTATTCAGCCTTCTGGGTAATGGGCATGGCCGACTACGACCGGCATGTCGGCTCCAAAGAATATCTCGCATCGATGCACTCCCGCTTGTTGCAGCTCCTTGTGTATATGGAAGGAGAACTGGGGCCGGACCATCTTTATCGTCACGACAAGCGGAAAAACCCGTGTTGTGTCTTTGTCGACTGGTCGCCGCATCTGGATGGCGACTCACCGGAAGCGCGCATGGCAACCGACTTCGAGTTTTACCGGGCGTTCGTGCAGGGCGCGGCCTTGTTGCGCCAACTGGGCGACACGCAGAATGCGGAACACTTTCAGCAACTCTCCGCGACCATGAAACGGGCGGCTGAGGGCCAGTATCTCGACCCACAAACCGGGACCTTCGGCACACGATGGCAGACCAATGCCATGGCCATCTATTCCGGCCTTGCCGATAAGACGCAGTATGACGCGATCTGGAAGAATGTGCTGTCCACGGTGGACACCACGCAATACACGGCGCTCATCATCACGCCGTATTACAACTATTACGTCATCAGCGCCATGGCGGAGACCGGCCATCGCGCGGAGGCGCTCGACTGGATCAGAAAATACTGGGGCGGCATGATTGCGGAAGGCGCTACCAGTTTTTGGGAAGCATACGATCCCACATGGCCCAAGCAGAACTTCCACGCATCGCTCCAGGCCGATGACAGCACCGGCTATTTTGTCAGCCTGTCTCACGGCTGGTCCAGCGGGCCTACGGCATGGCTGATGGAACAGATACTCGGCATTCAGCCCACAGCAGAAGGTTTCCGTAATGTAACGGTCCGTCCAGACCTTGCAGGACTTGCCTGGGCCAAAGGTACGGAGCCGACCCCGTATGGATCGATTCGCGTGGATTTAAAGTCCGGCCCCAATGCGTCCATTGGCCTGGACATTCCGAATGGCGTTCACGCTACGGTGTTGGTTCCTGTGCCCACGGAAAACCCGATCATACATGTGAATGGAAAACCGGTACACGGCCAGTTGGCGGAATCCGGTCATCGCATGGCGATCCTCCTCGATCGCGGCGGCCATTTCGATATTGCTTTCTAGTTCAGGCCGCTGCCAGCTTGAGATAAATGCAGTAACTCCAGGACCCACCCCGCAGCTTGCTGCGGGGTGGGTCATTGAAGCTGGATCATGCTTTGAGAAATATCTTCTGTCGATATAGGAAATAAAGGAACAGCCATTCCACAAGGACTATTCCAGAACCTGTCACGAGAACTCGATAGGGTCCAGCGTGGTTCGCCAGTCCCCCCACAAAAATGTTTGAGACCTGGCTGAAGTCGAACAGGTTCTGTAACAGATAGATCGTAATTGCGTTCATGCCAATTACGACCAGCGGAAACGCCCACTTACGGTACCCTCGTACATCGATAATCCAGTAAAATAGAGCGAACAGCAGCATGGCCCAGCCGTTGGCATACAGAACGTACGAACTCGTCCATAACCGGGTGATGATGGGAAAAGTCATCCCCCAGAGCAGCCCTCCCGCGAGGCTCACTATCCCTCCGCCCACTAGCACCTGAAGTTTTCTGGCACTTGTAAGTGAGGATCGAATCAGATGCCCGCATAGTACCCCGAGCATTACTGTGGCAATCGAAGGAATCGTACTCAGATATCCTTCATTGTCTCCAAACACGTAGC
>JAJZKY010000772.1 GCA_021803885.1 Planctomycetota bacterium | reverse complement strand
TTTTCACCCCCGAGAACCGGCAACCAGAGGTCAAAACGCGCGTCCATCCAATCAAATCAATCACATACCCACAAAAACATAGGGTGTTAACGAATCAATAACGGGCACACCGCCCAATAAAATCAACGACTTCCCCACAAAAACCATAGGGGTCTCGAAATGCCTTTCGGCGCCCCCAAAGCAAAACGGCCAGCGGCAAAGCCACTGACCGTCTCATACTTCGTTAATCCAATGTTGGTGCCGAAGGCGCGTTAGACCTTGCGGCAGCGCCTACTTCACCAGCTTCTCCGTCAGCGAGTGGTGAAACGCCAGTTCGATCAGCGTCCGCTGCTCCATCTCGTGCGCCTTCGCCGAACCTGTCGCCGGAGTCGCCGACGCCGACCGCTTCACGCTCAGCACCTGGCGCCCGCGTGCCAGCCGGCGCAGCCTTGGCATCACAAACGAGTGCGCGCCCATGTTCTCCGGCTCCTCCTGCACCCACACCAGCTCGTGGGCATTGGGATGAGCCTCAATCGCAGCCGCCAGCTCCGCCTCCGGCCACGGATACATCTGGTCGAGAAACAGGATGCCCGTCTTATCGTCCTTCCGCTTCTTCCGCTCCATCCGCAGCTCGTGGCCGATCTTGCCCGTGCACAGCAGCAGCCGCTCCGCATCCTGCACCTCGGTTTCAGGAAGCACCGGCAAAAACCGCTCCCGGGTAAACTCCTCCACCCCGGAAACCGCATCCGGATGCCGCAGCATGCTCTTCGGCGTGAACAGCACCAGCGGCTTCTTCCACTGCCGCAGCGCCTGTCGCCGCAGAAGGTGGAAGTACTGGGCCGCATTCGACGGCTGGCACACCTGTATGTTGTCCCGCGCCGTCAGTTGCAGATACCGCTCCACGCGCGCGCTCGAGTGCTCCGGCCCCTGGCCTTCGTACCCATGCGGCAGCAGCATAACCATCCCGCTCAGCAGCCCCCACTTGTCCTCGGCAGAGCTCACGAACTGGTCGATGATAATCTGCGCTCCGTTCGCAAAATCGCCAAACTGCGCCTCCCACAGCACCAGCGTCTCCGGATAATCCCGGCTGTACCCGTACTCGAAACCCAGCACCCCGGCCTCTGACAGCGTCGAGTTGTAAACGTCATACGGCGCCTGCCCCTCCGCCAGGTGATTCAGCGGAATCCACAGGCTCTCATCCTCGATATCCACCAACACGCTGTGCCGGTGGTTGAACGTCCCGCGCTGGCTGTCCTGCCCGGTCAGCCGCACCGGAGTCCCCGCCGTCACCAGCGAGCCAAACGCCAGCGCTTCGGCCATCCCATAGTCAAACGGCCGCTTGCCCTCGGTCATCTCGCGCCGCTGCTCCAGCAGCTTCTGGATCTTCGCATGAATGTGGAACCCGTCCGGATAGCTCGTCAGACCCACGCCCAGCCGCTCAATCTCCTCGCGGCTCAGCCCGGTCTCCACCTCGTACTCAGCCTTGTACGGCCCACCCTTATAAGGATCCCAGTACGGCGGCAGCGTCGCCACCACCGGCTTCTTCTCCATCTTGGTCGCCGCACGCTGGGCCTCGCCAAACTCGTGCTGCAGCTCCTTCACCCGCTCCGTAACATCCACGCCAATCCGCTTCGCGTAGATCTCATACAGCGCCGGATGCTCCTTGATCTTCGCGTACCGCAGCGGCTGTGTAATCGTCGGATCGTCCACCTCGCTGTGCCCGTGCCGCCGGTACCCAATCAGATCCACCACCACGTCCGACCCAAACGTGTACCGGTATTCCGCCGCCAGCGCCGCAATCCCACCACCGCGTCCGGGTCCTCGGCATTCACGTGGAAAATCGGAATCGGCAGCCGCTTCGCCAGATCCGAAGCATACCGGGACGAGTTCGACTCCTCCGGCTCCGCCGTAAACCCGATCAGGTTGTTCACAATCACGTGGATCGAACCACCCACGCTGAAGCCGTCCACGTTGCCCAGGTTCAGCGTCTCCGCCCATATCCCCTGTCCTGCAAACGCCGCGTCTCCGTGGATCGTCACCAGCAGCACACCCTCTTCGCCGTCCGCGCCTTCCTGCCGCTCCATGCGAATCTGCTTGGCCTTCGTGCGACCCATCGCAATCG
Source organism: Planctomycetota bacterium (assembly GCA_021803885.1). Next base: position 952 of record JAJZKY010000772.1, on the reverse strand, counting down.
GATCAATCGCTTCCAGGTGGCTCGGGTTCGACGCCAGGTGCAGCGCCATCGTCTCGCCCGTCCGCACCTTCACCTCTGACGTCGCGCCCACGTGATACTTCACGTCGCCGCCGCCAAGGATGCTCCGCGGGTCCACATCCTCAAACTTCGCAAAGATGTCCACCGCCGGCTTCTCAAACGTATTCACCATCACGTTCAGCCGCCCGCGATGACTCATGCCCATCAGGCACTTCGTCGCGCCCAGTTCCGCCGCGCGATCCAGCAGCTCATCCAGAAACGGAATCAGCGCCGTCACGCCTTCCAGCGAAAACCGCTTCGTCCCCAGGTAGCGCGACTGAATCACCTGCTCAAAAATATCGGCGCGCGTCAGGTCTTCCAGAATCCGTCTCCGCACGTCGTCCGACAACTCCGGCGCGGGATCTGCCTCCATGCGTTCCTGAATCCAGCGGCGACGATCCGCCGAAGGAATATGCATGTATTCCACGCCAACGGTCCCGCAATAGTACCGGCGGGCTTCTTCGGCGTCACGCCCGGTCGCAGCCCAGGCTTCAATCGGTGCAGGCTCAAGGTACTGGCCCAACGGATCTAGCTGGGCTTCCAGGTACCCCCAGCGGCGGTAGTGGTCAAAGATTCGTTCGCGTTGATAGACAGCAAGGGCGTCAGTCGGATTCAGGTCCAGTTTGGTAGCACTCATAAGTGATTGGAAGCTGGCACCGCGAAAATCCCGCGTACGCGCGATGCGCAACTCTTTATTTTACTCCGCCCGGCGCTTTCTCACAGACCGCGCGGCAAATTGCGCATCGCTTTCCCACCACTCGAATTGCAGAAGTCGACAACTCTACCGTGTCACCTTCAGCATCACCACACCATGGCCCGGAAGCTCGACCGTGTAGTCTCCATTCGTCGCCTTCACATCCTCGTGCTTCCACAAATCGCGCATCCGCGCATCTGC
>JAJZKY010000036.1 GCA_021803885.1 Planctomycetota bacterium | reverse complement strand
ACACCTTCTCGATAAAAGGATGTGAAACCGAGAAGGGCCATCCCAAACAGCACCTTGCGCTCCGAGGTATGTGTATTTTCCGCAGTCTCGATCAAGTCCCGCTTGCGATTGTTGTGCATCGAAATCCATCCGGTCCAATAGACCTTATGGAAAAACCAATTCATCACAACCAGAAGCACAAATATCGCGAGCAGACCGGTAGCGGCTTGCACATAAAGTGCATTCAGGCTCTTCGTTAAATCGTCAACGATGCTGACCGCAATGAACCAAGTGGCCAGTGTTGCCAGAAAACCCACTCCTACGCCTGCGGCCACGGGACGCTGATAGGACTGGTGCGATTTGACCATGCTGGCGGTAATGGCTGAAAGCACAAGGATGCACTCCAGTCCTTCCCGGAAAACAAGGATGCCGATGTCCAGAATTCCGGCAAGGGAGCCGCGCGCCTGAACCAGCGGATCGGGGTTACCAGCAGAAGTGATCCCTTGCCAGATCAATAGCCCCAGCAGTACGAGGGATAGCCCCCCGAAAACTGCCCAAAGGATTGGCTTCAGCTTTACAGACGACCCTGGTGCAGCACGTAAGTCATTGTTTATATTCAACATCACAATCTACGACCAGTTTAGTCGTAGATTGATGCGCGCGCAAGCCGAGCAGATCGCACTGGCCAAAAGCACTCCACTTTTACTGCCTCCCAAAGACGCAACAACAATGAGTTCAGAGCTTTGCATTTCGTAGCCGCAGCGAGTTCGAGATCACCGACACAGAACTGAAGCTCATAGTTGCCGCGGCAATAACCGGGCTCAAGAGCCATCCAAAAGCCGGATAGAGAATCCCCGCAGCGATGGGTATGCCTAAAGCGTTATAAACGAACGCAAAGAACAGATTCTGGCGAATATTCCGCATGGTGTATTGACTCAATCGCCGGGCTCGCAAAATACCGCGCAAGTCTCCTTTGACCAGAGTCACGCCGGCAGCCTCCATCGCGACATCCGTACCCGTCCCCATTGCAATACCCACCTGCGCCTGCGCCAACGCAGGAGCATCATTCACTCCATCACCGGCCATGGCGACCAGATGGCCTCTTGCTTGCAAGTTTTTCACTATTTCCGCTTTTTGACTTGGCAGAACATCTGCGTCGAAGTCGATGCCCAACTGGCTTGCCACAGCGTCAGCCGTAACCCGGTTGTCACCGGTCACCATGTGCAGCTTGAGACCGCTCGCCTTGAGTTCGCGGACGGCTTCCACCGCAGAAGCTTTAATGGGATCTGAGACTCCCAGAAGACCTGCGGCTCGACCATCGATACCAATGAGCATCACGGTCTGTCCTTCTCTTCGCATACGTTCGGCTGGTTCTTTTAAGTCGCCCGGATCGATCGACAACTCGCGAAACAGAGCCTCGTTCCCGGCCGCGACAACCATGCCGGATACCTCTCCCGCGACTCCCATGCCGGTAAGGGAACGAAAGCCATTCACAGGTGGCAGCGTCAGTCCTCTTTCCGTCGCTCCTGTAAGGATGGCATGAGCCAACGGATGCTCGCTGGCTCTCTCCAGGCTTGCGGCCAACTGAAGCAGCGTTGTCTCGTCATAGCCTCGCAGCGGAACAATTGAGGCAAGAGTGGGTCTTCCTTCCGTGACGGTTCCGGTCTTATCGAAGATAAGGGTGTCCACTTTCTCAAAGATCTCAAGTGCTTCAGCATTCCGAATGAGAACCCCCGCGCCCGCGCCACGGCCCGTACCCACCATGATTGCCATCGGCGTGGCGAGGCCAAGCGCGCACGGGCAGGCCACGATGAGCACTGCCACAGCGTTCACCAGAGCATGCGCAAGGCGCGGTTCCGGCCCAAAAGAGAACCAGATGATAAAGGTGGTGGCAGCCGCGGCGATCACTGCCGGCACAAAATAGCTGGACACTCGATCCGCCAGCCGCTGAATCGGCGCCCTCGATCGCTGCGCCTGGCTTACCATACGGACAATCTGCGCAAGCATGGTGTCTGCGCCAACACGGTCTGCCTGCATTACAAAGCCACCGGTTCCATTCACTGTCCCGCCCGTGACTCTGGCTCCCGCGCTTTTCTCGACAGGGACCGGTTCGCCGCTAATCATGGACTCATCCACTGAGCTGTGGCCGTCGAGGAGCATACCATCGACCGGTACTTTCTCACCGGGCCGCACTCGCAGCTTATCTCCAACAACCACCTTGCCCAGTGGGATATCGGACTCATGCCCATCCTGATCGATTCGCCTCGCCGTCTTCGGAGCAAGTCCAAGCAACGCACGAATCGCGCTGCTGGTCTGACTGCGAGCCCGTAGCTCCATGACCTGACCGAGGAGAACCAGGGCAACGATGATCGCCGCAGGCTCGAAATAAACTGCTATCTCTCCTCCCGGCCCACGCAAGGATGCGGGAAAAAGCATCGGAAAGAGAGTCGCAATCACACTGTAGGCATAGGCCGTACCCGTACCAAGCGCAATCAGTGTGAACATATTCAGATTGCGTGTCTTGAGGGATTGCCATCCGCGAACAAAGAAAGGCGCGCCTCCCCACAGCACAACCGGAGTCGCAAGGGCGAATTCAATCCATGTCCATATTCTTGCCGCGGTCCCATGGGAGAACAGAGGGCCAGGAAGAAGCTGGAAAAGCATGTACGCCAGCATGGGCATCGACAACACAACGCTGACCCAAAAGCGTCGCTTCATGTCGCGAAGCTCAGGATTCTCCTCTTCGTTCGCAATCGCCTTCGGCTCCAAGGCCATGCCGCAGATGGGGCAGCTTCCGGGGTCGGAGCGCACGACTTCCGGATGCATTGGGCAGGTATACTCCGTCCTGACCAAAGTCGCTGGAACCATCTCAGGTTCGAGCGCCATACCGCACTTCGGGCAACTTCCCGGCGTGTTCTCGCGCACCTCTGGGTGCATTGGGCATATGAAGTCTGAACGTCCGGCGCTTGGGGCATGATCCGATGCCGCAGATGGGGACTGCAATTCTTTTGGGGCAAGATACTCGTCGGGGTTGTGGCGAAACTTTGTCGCGCAACCGACGCTGCAAAAGTAATACTTCGCTCCCGCGTGTTCGAGTGCCTCTACCGCATGTTGTGGATCTACGATCATCCCGCAGACCGGATCCTTTGTCGGCCCGGCTGTCTCTTCCGATTCACGAATATTCATATTCCCCTCCTGATTACATTCATTCCGGTAGACGCGCGAAGCTTGGGGATCTTACAGTTTCGTCCGGTGGCAGGTGCAATCGACACAATTATGCCTTACGCAGATACCGCAGACTTGTATAAGTTTGCTCGCCAGAGCCTTGCGGGCCCGGTGGAGACGAACCGAGGCGTTGTTCGTAGTGATTCCCTGGTCGCGGGCAAAATCTTCGACCGATTCCTCCCGCAAATCTATCCGTTCTATCGCTTCCCGGTATTCGCTCTTGAGGCCGGTTACTAAATCGCCCACGCAGGCACAGCTCTGCTCTTGCAACTCGTGTTCATACGAATCCGGAACTTCCGCCGCATAGCGCTGATGAGCATGATCGCGCGCGGCACTTCGGCGGTAGTAGTCGATTAAGCTATTACGCAGAATGCGATAGAACCAGGCGACAATGCTCTCGTCGGCCCGGAGTTGATGGTCACGCTCAAGCGCTTTGACATAAGCGGAATGGAGAATGTCCTCGGCCGCAGCCTGGTCCCCAACACGTAAGATCAGAAATCTGAGAAATCTCGCGTGTTGATCGGCAATTCCGTCTATCGTCGACACACGATCGTTTTTGTCTGAAATGCGACCGGAATCGTTCATTGCCAAGCCTCTCCTCAACGCAACTCTTATGAATGCAGTTCCATACCGAAATACTGTACCGGCCTGCCGTTCAAGCTGAGCCCAAACGCTATCGGCTGAGTGACTGGCCGTCGACAGAATCCGGCTTTTCGTTCGCTTCGACATTGTGCATGGGCCGACGATACAGGACCATAAAATAGCCGAAGATCAGCGCATAGATCACCGCATTACCAAACATATTTCCGGGCATGCCGTTGCCGCCATTAGCGTAGGGTCCGCCAAAGCCTTCCGCCGTGGACCAGATCATCAGCGAATACAGCAATCCAAAAGGCAGAAAGAGGCGGAGCAGCTTCCCGCTCAACAAGCTCCAGGCAAGGAGCACTTCAACGACAGCGGACAATACGCCGACAAGGACCGGGCTGGTGTGGATAATTATCGCGATCCATAGTTGGAGCCAGTCCACAACCCAGGCGGGCTGACCCGCCTCGGCTCCCGAGAGGAAGGATACAAAATGCGTGATGAAGTACGGATGCAGCTTAAACAAGGCATCCCACGCCCACAGAAAACCGAACATCAGACGCGCAGCGTGAATCCACAGCCGATGGCTGTTCGGCGCGGACGCGTCAGCCTCCGCCAAACTCGGCTGACAGATGCGCCATGTGAGATAGGTCAGTAAAACTGCGATGAGATAAGGCGGGGCGATGCCGGCGTCAGTTCCCCCAGTGGCCGGATTGAAATCTCCTCCGTGCTCCACCGCAATCCACATCACTGTCAGGTATCCAATGCCAATCCAAAGTGCGGCTCGCATGCCTTTACCGCAGAGCAAAGCCAAGGCGATATAGAGCGCAAAGAACATGACTGCCGTGCCGGCGAGATGAACGGTCGTCGATGCAAACGGCAATCCGAGAAACTGTGCAATTGCATGCTTGGTCGCACCAGACGAGACGGTCCAGGCATCGTACAACCACACCAGGCCGAAAAATATCCGAATAATACGAAATAAGCGCGCCTGCGAATACGTGATCGGCAATGCCATCGATGCGTCGGGTTGAGCATCGAATCCCAGCCATCGAAAAATAGTGGGCGTCACGTTGGACATATCATTTCTCCTTATGATCGGAACGGCTGAGTGACTGCAAAGCCTTTGATGAGTGAATCCATCCACTATCAAGTAAACGCGATTCGGCGCAGCCTACATTGCTTCCTTGACGCCAGCTCGAATCAACGCCCAGTTGGTTGGATACGCCGATAGGAACCCGCAGAGCATGGCCACCTGCATCATCCACCAGAAAAGCCAGTGATCAGGATGCATCCGCGCATGTCCAAACAGAACGAAGATGCAGATCGCCATCCATCCATACATCCCGATTTGCCAGGACGAAAGCGACAGAACGTCAGATTTAAAGGCTTGCTGCCATACCATAGCGCGAGGCGCATCGGACATGGGCGCCAACGCCGCGTACTGGAAGATCACACCGGTCATCAGCGCGGCAACATAATCGATGATCCAGTTTCCGAAGACCGCGTGGCCCAGCACTACAAGGTTCAGGCCAAGGATGAATATGCCCGATTCAACCAGAATGTCAGCGAGCGAGCACCCGGCACCGCAGTGCGTCGCGCCAAGCGCCACGCTCTGCCAGAATGCGTGCTGCATGTGACCGTAAGCTTGGCCGTGCTCATGATGGTCCGAGGCATCCTTTGCCGGGGCGCGGCCAAATCCCAGATACATGGCCAGTGCGAACAGGCCGCCCCAAAGGAAGGTCAGGGGCCACACCCACTTCATGACCGACATGTGCGGGGGACGCCGCCGCACATCGAGGATTGACCACCCGGCAAGCAGAATCGATAGGATGATGTTGGCAATTGCAATATCTCTAAGCATCATGAGTCTCCGTGCATGTCTGTGAGGAGAATGAATTCTCCAGCATGTTTCTCGCCCTGTCCGCTTCAACATTCTTGCTCCTCCTCGTGAAAGCGAAGCAGTTCAATACCAGGCTCGGATCCCAAAAACAAAGCGCGGATCGCTGGTGGACTCACCGCCCTCCCGCGCGAAAGTGGCCGTATCGCCGTACTTGCCGTTGTAGGCAAACCCGATGTACGGGGCGAATTTTCGGCTGAACTCATATCGCAGGCGGATGCCGGTGTCGATCTCAGAGAGACCGGAACCAGTGCCCCGGGCACGATCGTCCTTGTTATAGAAGTTCAGCTCTGCTTCCGGCTCCGCGATCAGCCGCTGTGTGAAGAGCAGCTGATAGGATGCATTGATCCGACCGGCCACGTTACCTCCGTTGCGGATATAGAGGGTGGGGGCAAATTCAAACAGGTACGGCGCCAGCCCTTCGATGCCGATGGCTGCCCAGGTACGCGACGGCCCGGAGTCCAGATCCGCGCGCACGCCGACCTGAGCGTCGAAATATCGGAGGCGTGGGATCGGGCGATCGTAGAGAAATTCCTGATCGCCGTCACTCACCGACCCCTTGCTGACGACGCCTTCGGACTTGATCCAGAGCCTGTTCATGTCGGTGCCGAACCAGCCTTCGCCATCCCAGCGGAATTCGTGATCAGCGCCGTTGGTGCGATCTTCCAACTGGTCGACCAGAACGTGGCCAAACAATTGATGGCCCATTTCCAAGGGCTTAATACCCGGAATCGAAGAGGTTACGGGGGAGTTTGGAGATGCCGACTGCCCCTCTGCCGGCGTCACAAACGAGCACATGCACAGCAAAGCCGTAGCGAAAAGCAGCGTGGATGCTCGGGTGAATGCACTGGTGGATGTAAATACTCTCAGTATTCTCATGGCAGCACCACCACGGCGCGGAACATGCCTGCTTCCATGTGATAGAGCAGATGACAATGGTAGGCCCACCGGCCCGGAGTATCGGCACTGACCAGATAAGTCACGCGTTCGGCGGGTTTAACGATGATCGTGTCCTTGAACGGCCTGTGCTCTCCCTGGCCGTTCTCCAGTTCGCTCCACAGGCCGTGCAGGTGAATCGGATGTTCCATCATCGTGTCGTTGATGAGCACGAATCGCACCCGCTCGCCCAGCTTCAACACAATGGGGTTGTTGTTCGAGAACCTCTCGCCATTGAATCCCCAGATATACCGATTCATATTACCCGTAAGGTGCAGCTCAATTTCCCTCGTAGGCGGTCTGCCATCGACCCCGCGATAGCGTGAGCGGAGATCGGCATAGGTGAGCACACGCCGTCCATTGTGATTGAGCCCATCCCCCGGCATGTTCAGGCGTGACTCTACATGTTTTGCGATGGTTGCGACTTCAGGCCCCAGATGCAACTTGACCGGGTTGGAGGGTTTCAGACGTGACTCCAGCGTCCGCAATTCTGCTTCCGGAATCACAACGGCTGGCTTGGTAGACGGACTGGGCTGCGGGAATGGAGTTTTCCCAATGTCGCTGTCGATCTTCATCGCCTGCATTCCGGCCATAGACATCTCCGCTGCCTTGCTGATCTGCTTCATCCGATCGCGCGCAGCTTCCTCGGAATGACCCATTTGCATATCCATGCTCATCTGCGAATGACTATGATCGCCTGGCTTCATATCAGCGTCCGTCATCCCGTCGATACCGGCCATGTTGGCCATCTTCATGCCCGCCATGCTACCCATGCCCATGTCGACCATTGTGCGTTTGGGGCGCGGGTCCATGGGCGGCACCGGAGCAGTCATGCCCATGCGCGGAGCCAGTGTGCCGCGGGCGTATCCGGTCCTGTCCTCTGCCTGCGCAAAGATGCTGTAAGCCTTGTCATCCGAGGGCTCCACAATGACGTCATACCTTTCGGCCACGCCAATGCGAAACTCATCGACGGGAACCGGCTCCACATCGTTGCCGTCGGCCTGCACCACGGTCATCTTCAAACCCGGAATGCGGACATCGAAAAAGGTCATGGCGGAGCCGTTGATGAAGCGCAGGCGAACTTTCTCGCCGCGCGAGAAGAGTCCGGTCCAGTTCCAGTTGGGTGGGTTGCCGTTGAGGAGATAGGTATAGGTCGCCGCGGAAATGTCGGAGATATCGCTGGTGCTCATATTCATCTTCGCCCATGCCAGCCGCTCCGAAACAGTCTTTCTAAGACCCTTCTTTCGCGCCGCGGAGAAGAACCCGGGCACAGTGTGCTGATGGTAGTTGTAGTAGTCGCTTTCTTCCTTCAGATTGCTGAAAACCGTTTCAGGGTTAGTGTCCGTCCAGTCAGAAAGAAAGATCACATGGTCGCGGTCAGATTGAATCGGGTCTTCGCCTTGTGGATCAATGATGAGCGGGCCGTTAATCCCCGACTGCTCCTGAAAGCGCGTGTGGCTGTGATACCAGGCGGTGCCGTTCTGCTTGACCTGGAAGTGATAGTGAAAAGTCTCGCCGGGCGCAATTCCCGGATAGCTCAGGCCCGGCACTCCGTCCATATCAGCCGGGATGCGCAGGGAGTGCCAGTGAACGGATGTGGGCACTTTCAGTCGATTCGTCACCGCGATCGATACATGATCCCCTTCCCGCCAGCGCAGGATCGGCCCCGGCACGGAACCGTTGACGGCCATCGCCGTCACGCGCTTGCCGGTAAAATTGACAGGCAAGTAGTGAATGGTCAAGTCAAAGTGCTTGCCTGAGAGCGTCTTTGGCATGTGCTGTGCAACTTCGCCGAACGCGGGCAGGCCACGCAAGTTTACTGCGGCCAGTGCCGCACCCGCCGTTACCCCCTGCACGAAGCGGCGGCGGGTAAGTGGATGACTTAATTCTTTGTCTCCAGACATAACGTCTCCTGATCTTTCTGTTTACTCGCATCGAAATGCGTACGTACTTCCTGGCTGCCGTTGCTGCCAAGGATAATCTCGTAGATTTTGAGCAATAGAAGAGCCGCTATCGCAGACAGAACACTGACACGCAGCCTTCGGAAAAGAACGCGCGCACCGGTGCCGCTGACTGAGGGCAGCAAGTCAGAAGACTAGATGCGAAGACTGGAGATCGCTGGATCGAAATCAGGGGTCGAGTGAATTCCCTGGGTACTTCGTTTAGGCCGGACACGCACGGGCATGGTGCGCTGGAGGGTCGAAATCACATGGAGTTGCGCCGGAACGGGCAGGATCGAGAGATCCAAAGATGCAGTCACCGCAACCGGACTCTTAAGAAAAGCCCAATCGTCCTTGCAGAGAGGATTCATGCAAGGCCCAGCCGTTTTTGAAGCGATGACCGACTGATCGCCGGAAATTTGCTGGCGCGTCAAAGAGGAGTGGCCATTAGAACCCACGATCGCAATTCGCCCGCAACGCGCACCACAAGCCACTGCAAACACCTGCGTGGTAAGCAGGAGAATCACAAGCAGCGACCATGTAGCTTTTCCTAGCATCTGACTTCTACGGTATAACCTTTCTGAAGAGATTCGCAAATTGCTGAGTTGGATGCGAAAGTTTGCCTCTCATTCCTCGGACTTTCATGATTTCAGATAATGCCCACAAGCCAGTACAAGCCAGGGCCGACGCATATAAATTCGTCCTCGACCGTGGAGCTGCCGAATCGCTCTTGAAGCGGCGAGATTTGACCGGGAATCTCGGCCAAACGCGCCGACCAACAGCAACAAAGTCCCGAAACGGAAGATTTGCGAGTTCAATCGACCCTGATTGCGATTGCCAAACGACTCGAAACGAACCGAGATAGTAACTTTTGTGCCCAGAAACTTTATGTGCGTCGGCCCTGCACCACAAGCCAGTACGCTTGCTGGACCCACCTTCTTTTGTTAGGCTCCCGCTGTCGATGCAAAAAATGCACTCCATCCGAATGGCTCCCACCGCGAAGATTTCGTGGAAGCAGCGTATCCTCGGATGTTTATTGCTCTTGCTCGCGGCATTTCTTGCGATGGAGCCGCTTTGGGAATGCCACGATCATCTCGATAATCTGATACATTTGGGGCCGCATGGGGTGCTGGTCATTCTGCTTCTTATCGCCTGCACCGGAATTTCGTTGCTTGAGTCACTCAACTGGCTTGCGCTCCATCTGCTATCGGTAATCGTAGACAGACTGCGACCTATCGCCGTCGCCCGACCTGTATCAAGCCGCTTCTCGTGCGTTTCATTCACCGCACTGCCTCCGCCACTCCGCATTTAGCTCCAGGAATCACTGCGCCTGATGGCGCTCCGCATCCGCACGTGCGTTTTGCCGTACCCGGGTGACAACAAGTCGTTACAAGGTTGTCAGGTATTGCTGCATCAGGCTTGCGAAGGTGCAGTTTATAGCAATTGCATCGTGAGGAATCAGAGCATAATGCCAAGGCTTATCGCTGACTCCGGATGCCCGTTCACACCACTGGATTGCAGCCTTCGCCTTCTTCTGAACCTCAGAGTCATCTACATCACTGGCGCGCTTAATCTCGCAAAGAAAGCGCCCGCTCTCTGTCTCTACGATGAAATCGGGGTTGTAGTTGTCTTCCTCGGCATACTGAATCTTCAGCAGGTCTTTCGGCGGCTTGACCCATTTGATTACGTCGTTATCGTCTTCAAGTATGGTGGCGAACCGTCTCTCCGGATCAGAATCGAATTTCATGGCTGGATAGAGACACTTCGCGAAACCTCCGAATATGAGGCTCCGAATGTACAGCTTGTCCTCAACCGGCTGCCGGAAGCTCCGGGCATTCTTTCCAAGTTCAACTTCTGCGCTACTGGAACTGAGCCGCTGGAATCCCCTTGCCACTGTTACCTGGTATTCCGTGGCTTTCTCCACGTAGTGCTGGTTCATCTGAAGATGAACCAGACGAACCAGTTCGCCTTGGTGGTATTGCAATACGTTACGGACATCGTCCTCGGTCGAAAGATAGGACTCAAGATGACGAACAAGTTGCCCGGCCAGCTTGTAAAGCAGTTGCGCATGGTCGTCGTAGCTGATGTCGTCCAAATCAATCAGACCACGCACAATGTAATTCTCCAGGCGAGGTTCCTCGACAACACCATCGCCGCTTACGATTCGGAACCGCTGATTGTCAGTCAGTCGCTGGATGAGGAGGTCTTTGGCAACCGGAGGATAATGGACGTTGCTGCAATCGAGATCGAAGTCCTGGAACCCGACCGTCACCTCGCCAGTCGGAACAACTGTAATCAAGGGAATGTCAATCGTCTTTTCCACATAAGCATTGGTTGTCTTGTCCACAATCGCCTGGACATCGACCTGCTCGACAACACCGGCCAATTCACCCTGCGCAGGCCGAATCTCCTCCATCACCTTGGCCACAATCTTCTGCTGCACTTCGGGTGTCTTCAAATCGGTCGAACGACGCAGCTTCTCAAACTCGCGATGAATCACATCAAGGGTCGCTGCGGCAACCTTGCGTTCAGGTTCTGTGGAGAAGAGCGGCTTCTGGGTGGCAGGAGCGGCTTCTCCGGTAGCAGCCGCATCGGCAGGCGGCGCAATCCCAAGAAGTGTATGAAGCGTCGGGGCAATGGTTATGGCCTGCGTCGGCGTATCGGGAATATCCCTACCGATGACAACGCCCGTCCGAATGATCGAATTCGGATCGTTGGCGTGATCCACGATCTCCTGGAACTTGTCATGCGAAACAATGGTCAGCCTATCCACATCGGCTACCCCGGTGCGCTTGCCATAGGGCAAGCGGAGTCCGCGTCCGATGGACTGCTCGACCAGCGTCTTCGAGTTCGCAGCACGCAGCGGCACAATCGTATAAAGGTTGGTTACGTCCCACCCCTCCTTCAGCATGTTTACGTGGATCACGATCTCGGTCGGGTTCGCTGGGTCTTCCACGCTCAGCAACTGTTGAACAGTTTCGTCCTTCTCTTCGCCACTCTGGTTCGAGTGAACGGTAATCACGCGCCCCTTGTAGCGCCCCTCGAAGAAGTCGTTCGCCTCGATCTTCTTCAGCAAGTCGCCGGCATGGCTTGTGTCTTTGGCCACAACCAGCATGAATGGCTTGACCAGCGGCCTGCCGGAATCGCGGGAATAGATGTCGAGCTGCACTTTCGTGTGCTCATGGATGCGGATGCCGTCCTGCAGCTTCAGTGTTTCGAGCGCACCTTCGTCGTAGTTCTCCGCGCGAAAGTTCTCGCGAGTGGCGACAGAAGGTTCCTTCACAAAGCCGTCGCGCAAGGCTGAGGCCAGTGGGTAGCTGTAGATGACGTTCTTGAAGTCTGTGGTTCGGTTCCCGCTCTCTATCTGCGGCGTGGCCGTCAGCTCCAGCCCCAAAATCGGCTTGAGTTCGTTGATGGCCCGCATTCCGGCCTTGCCGCGATAGCGATGACTCTCGTCCATCAGAAGAACCAGGTCGTCCAGCTTAGACAGGTACTCGAAATAGCTCTCGCCGATGTACTCCTGGAGCCGCTTGATCCGTGGCTCCCGGTCGCCACGCACCTCGGCGTTGATCTTCGAGATGTTGAAGATGTTGATGTGGACGCCGGTGTCTCCAAACAGGTCGGCGGAGCGGATACCACGCCCGCTCTCGTAGTTGTCGCCGGTAATGATCTCAGGCGGCGTGATGGCGAAGTCCGATAGCCCCTGAAAAACATACTTCGACGAGCCAGGCGTAAAGTCGGCGATCAGCTTGTTGTAGATCGTCAGGTTGGGAGCCAGCACAAAAAAGTGCCGGATAGCCCATGCCTGGTTCAGGTAGGCGATGAATGCTCCCATCAGGCGCGTTTTGCCTACGCCGGTCGCCAGCGCAAAGCACAGCGACGCGAAGTCGCGCTCAAAGTCCGCGACCGAGGGGAACGCTGAGCGGATCGCCTCCAGCGCCTGAGCGGTATCGGCGTCCTTGGCTAGTGGAAGCAGTTCGCACACCTGGTCGAGAATCTCCACCGATTCCCGCTGCGGCGGGCGAAGGCTCAGGCGGTTCGAGATGGCCCACAGTTGCTGCTTGCTGTTCGCGCTCATTCCGCACCCCCTTCCTCGACGTTGCCAAAGAGGCCGGGGTTGGTGTCGATGCGCGCCTTGCGCTTGCGTGCCTGCTTTGGCTCCAGCTTCTGTCCCGTAATCGCAGCTTCAGGCTCCGGCTCTGGTGCTTTGGGCAGGTTGGCGACATTCAGGCTGTAGTCGTCGTGGCCCCACTCGCACTTGTGCAGAACTGCCGAGGGGATCTTCTTCAGCGTTAGGTTTGGGAAGGCGTCCGGCTTGCCGCGAAATGCCGAGCAGCAGACCAGCAAGGAACGCTTCTTCCCAACTTCTTCGCTCAGTGCCGCCAGATGGTCGCGCGTCAGCGTCTGCGTGGTCACGTAGATGAAGTCCGTCTCGGTCGAGTGCCCATGCTGCCAGTAGAATTCCTCACTTGGCGCATAGGTAAAGCCCATCAGCTTGCACATCGCCTCAGCCAGCATGTTGGCATTGAATTCTTTGCTGATGACAGGATTGCCAAAGCTGTCCATCTCAAGGAGCGACGGCGCAAGCCGGTAGTAGCGGAAGCCCCCGCCACCCTTCCAGTTCACGGTCTTGGTGATCCCGCCATCGTCCTCGCCGTCGATGACCTTTTTGAGACGTGGGATGATGTGTGTGTGGCAGTGCTCGCCGAGCTCCACCATGATCCAGCGGCGGCCCATCTTATGGGCAACCGCCCCAGAGGTGCCAGAACCCGCAAAGGAATCTAAGATCAAATCACCAGGGTTTGTGGCGATATGAAAGACGCGCTCAATCACGCCTTCAGGTTTCGGAGTCTCAAAAGGAACGATGCCGTCCAATAACTTGTTCAGGTGGTCGCGTTTTGCGCCTTGATTCGTACCAACCTCGTCGGCTGACCACCAAGTACGCGGTGCCACGCCGTCGCGCACTTCACTGAGGTAGCGTTTGATGATTGGAAGACGATCACCATCTGCGCCAAAATATGCGCGACCCTCTTTCCGAGCCACTTCAAGTGTCGCCTTGGAGAATGCCCAAAACCGTCCGGGAGGCGGCACAGTTTCTCTACCTGATGGAAGAGTCACAGGAAAGCGCTGCTTCTCAGTGCCACTCTTCGCAGTGCCGTCGTCTCCCTGCCTCCACGGTCCACGAGGGTCATTGTCCGGGTTCTTGAATCGGCCCAACTGCGTTTCTGTTCGGGGTAATAGGTTCCGCTTTTCGGCCCACCGACTCCGATCTTTTGCGTAGACGAGGATGCTATCGTGCGACAGAGATATATCAGCATCACCTCGACCGCCTTTATCCTTCTCCCAAACGCAAGTTGCAACGAAGTTCCCGCGCCCGAATATCTCGTCGCACAGGACCTTCAGATAGTGGCACTCATTGTCGTCGATGGTAATCCACAGAGAGCCATCATCGGAGAG
>JAJZKY010000771.1 GCA_021803885.1 Planctomycetota bacterium | reverse complement strand
TTGGTTGAAGCGCAAAGGCTGCCAAACACGAACCGCTCGATTCCAGTCTCATCAAGATCAGCGATCGATTGGGAGCCTTATTGAAGCTCTGTGACCAGATCGTTATCTGCTTGCTCATCCGAAGCAGTCAGCAAGCCAAAAGACCCTCGACGCCGTGAAGCATTTACGCGGAGTCCTCACTTCGAACATGGACAAGCCACCAGTTCCCGCCAAGGCAGTAGCGGCCATGGCCGTGGGTAACATACGGGAGAAACAGCGTACCAGTGAATGGCGTGCCGAGTTCCAGATGAATTTTCGCGAACATGTTTAGTATGCGCCTACCGCGCATCTTGATAGCTGACGCGACAAGACGACGTGGCCCGAGTAGTTGCCGGAGGAAGTTCTCCCTCCGCGCCAAATGGATCATTTCGTGGGCGAAGAGATTGCAGCCGTGAAGGAGCAGGGCGTTGACAATGCAGGTATCCAGTCGGTCGAAGCTGAAGCCCCTGACTGTCAAGCCGTAACCGAGGAGTTGCGCCATGCCAGACGCAATTTGTGCAGTCTCTCTCAGAAAGCTGCGTGAACCCAATCGACAGTTGTGTTGAGGCGATGCCCGATTTCGTTCATCACTGTTTGTTCGGAAACGAGCACCGCATCCGAAGCCATCAACATCCCAGCATCTTCGAGCGCCTGCTGAATTGCTGCCCGAACCCGGTTAATATAGACGCGCACGTACGCGCGAGGAATGGCGCGCCACAGCTTGCTGTCGCTGGTTCGCGCATAGAGCCTGCTCTCACGCATCCCGCATTGGGAGCTTCTGTGGTCATGTTTGATTAGGGTTCGTTATAGGAGGTCCGTCTTCACCGGGAATTCTTGAAGGAGCACCGCCTCCTGATCGTTCATCGCCTTGATTCTGCGGGCTACGTTTTCCGCCGTCTCCCGCGAAATCCGGTCGAGTTCGACCGCGAGGCTCGGCTCTTCCTTGCCCCGCCACGATCCGACGCCACGGAACAGCGTGAAGTCGAGATCGAAGCCGATTAGGGCGGCCTTGATCCCTTCCACGTTCTTGTCTTCCGTGACGATCCGAAACATGACGATCCTCGCTGGGTTCGGCTATTTTCTCTTGGCATCGCCGTTGAGATGGACAAATTCGCAAGCAATGGCGAATCGGTAAGTCGTCACATTTAAGAGATCGGTGCTTTCAGAGACGAGAATTTTTTCAGGTAATGTGGCAAGCCCCGTCGCCTTGAGTGCCTTATCCAATTGCGAGCGCAGCCTCTGGATGTACACCTTGATTGATTTGCGAGCCAGTTTGACTGCTGGCCTCGGTGTTGAGGGCGCGTTTGCGCCTAAGCGAATACAAAACGGGTCTGAAACGAGAAGGTGCTCGATTTGTGAAGCGGTAAGGAACATGGACCTTTTTCGGGCGAGGAGGTCCGCGATCACGAGGCCCATTGGGGAAAGGCTCAGCGGGATTGTACGGGAATGGACCACGAGGCTGATCTGCTCCACCGTTTCGCCAGGCAGGCAATTCGTCAACGGTTGATGCGCTCCATGCACGACAACGAGACGCGGGCTAGCGGACGCAACCTGCGCCCGCTTGGCGCGCAGGTATTCGATCTCCGCTACAGCTTCCTGAATGCCGCTATTACTCATGGAGTACCCTCACATTCAACTCATCTCCGAAAAGGCGGTCGGTAGGTCCAATCGACGGCCACCGCAGCAGGCAGACGACATCCATCGCGTGCTTGGCGTTTACCACCGATTCACAGAACGCCTTCAGATCGTTCCGCCACCAGGAAGGCGACGATGAGACGAAAACCACCGCGCTGATGCCTTGGGAGGCTACCGCCTGCATCGCGGTCCGATGATCGCGGTGAACCGACACAAAGTAATTCGCCGCTTCCAGAGCATCCTTCAAAGCTGTCGCGTGGATGGGGTCCGGATCGACAATCAGTATCTGTTCCATAGCAGCGCGGCTCCTCTTTGAAACCGGGCTGTGGACTCACCAGCCCAGGGTTGCCGTCACATCATGCCGCAGCCGCCTTCGAGATCACGGGCAGGTTGATAAACTCGTCCGCTGATTTCTTCAGGCACCATGCCGTTCCCTCCCTGACGCCAATCACGACCACCCTCACGGGCCGCCGCTGATTCTTTACCAGCCGGACTACATCGATCATTGAATGGTCGCCACCCATGCAGATGAGCGTGTCCGCGACGAGACCGGCAACGACACACTTGCTGACTACGCGGTCATCGCAGTCCGGCCCGAGTCCGCGATCAACGGTGTAGCCGAGGCGTTCAATACGCTGCGCGACGTAGACGGGTAAGCCCGGGTTGGCAACCATAGTTGCCTCGTGAATTGAGCCGTACCTTCTGGCGATATTGAGCACTGCTGCCAAATCGGGCCGCGCACCTTTTCCGTATACGGCTTCAACCCTTCTGGCTAGGTTCGGACCGTCACCGACAAGGCATACTTTGGGCTGGGTGGTTTCCGCTTCCTGTTCTGCCAGTGCAGAAGCGAAGCGGGCCATCTGTTTCTGATTCAGAACTACACTCATACTTTCCTCCTTTAGGCGCTTCACAAATCCTGGGAGTCTGGACCAACCTGACACCGCCGCGAACTCTCTCGAATCGGGTGGTTGCACGTAATTCGCGCCGAAGGGAGATGCGGTGATCTCCTCGCCACAGGTGGCGAGCGGAATCTCTTTTCTCGCCTCAAGGTCGTAGATCGCGCTTTGGCCGTGACTAATCCCAAGATCAATCGCTTCGTCCAGCGACAAGGGGCATACCACCACGTCAAGGACGTGGCGATTTCGTTCGCAATCGACCCACGTCCCAAGCGCGTGGTCGGGTAGGACCAGGAGATCCGAATTGACGATGGCGAACGCGAAGAGGAGCTCCCAGGTCGGCGCGACGATGAGCTCCACTGTGCGTTGCGGATAGGTTGAAACGGCAAAGCGGGGGAGTCCGGCCATATTTCCGCCGCTCACGCTTACGGTCGATCCAGACCATTTGGCATAGAGCGCAGCAGCAGCCATCTTTGCAACAGGGGGGGGCTATATCCTCAAGGAGATGTGG
>JAJZKY010000770.1 GCA_021803885.1 Planctomycetota bacterium | reverse complement strand
TCCAGATGGGAGAGGCGGCCGTGAAACTGGAGATCGCCTCGTTGAAAGGCCGACTTCAGCCCGGCGGTGAACTTGCCACGGAAGACGCGGCTGAGGACCCGGATGGGCAGAAAGAAGCGTCGGGAGGAGGAGATCCATTCGTCATGGTCTGGAGCCAGACCGCCGGCGGCCAGGATGCAGTGGACATGCGGGTGGAACAGCAATCGCTGATCCCACGTGTGCAGAACGCTGAAGAATCCGATCTCGGCTCCGAGGTGGCGAGGATCACGTGCAACTTCCAGCAGTGTCTCTGCGCTGGCGTGAAACAGCAGGTTGAAGATGACCTTCTTGTTCTGCAGGGCCAGGGGGGCGATCTCACGTGGCAGGGTGAAGACGGCATGCACGTAGCGCGCAGGCAGCAGTTCGGCTTCCCGCGCCTGAAGCCAGCGCAGGCGGGCGTTGCCCTGACAGCGTGGGCAATGCCGGTTGCCGCACGTAATGGAGTGCACTCCATTACATGCCTTATGGAGAGTATTTGCTTATGGAAAGTTGGATATCGAACAGGCGCGTAGCTGGCGGGCGACACGCCCGTTCGACTCACCATTAAGATTTGGCTTTCAGAATGGCAATGAGTTTATCGGGCGGCCGGAATTTCCCCTTACGCAGATGCGGGGGGACGACAGCCTCAATCGCTTCCAACTTCTCCCCGGGATCAGCCCGCACATATACCTCGGTGGTGGTGAGACTGCTATGTCCCAACCACAACGAAACCTTCCTGATGTCTTTTGTCGCCTGCAGAACGATCATGGCGGAAGTATGTCTAAGAACGTGCGGCGAAAGCCGCTTGCCAGCGAGGGAGCTACATCGTCGTTTGGCCGTCTGTCCATGCCGTTTGAGAATGTACGCCATGCCCCAGCGAGTGAGAGGTCCACCTCGTGTGTTCACAAATATCTCGGGGGTGGCCACTTTTCCTCGCACTGCCAGCCAGCCGCGCAGTGCTGCGGCCGTCGTCTTCCACAGTGGCAATGCCCGTTCGCGCCGGCCCTTCCCTCGAACGCGAATGCTCAGAGCTTGTGGTGCAAGGTCATCAATGCGTAATCCAGTCAGCTCCGATACCCGAAGCCCGGCACAGACAGCAAGATGCAAAATGGCGCGGTCGCGGATTCCTTCGCGCGTGGTGGGATCCGGTGCATTTAGCAGCATCTGCACTTCTGTCTGGTTCAGATAAGGTACGAGCCTCGTATCGCTTTTCTTAAAGGGAATCGCCAAAATGCGATGGACCTGATCCAAGGCTCCTGGTTCGCGATACTGCACGAATCGGAAGAATGAACGGAAGGCGGCCAACCGAATATTCCGAGTTGCAGCCGTGTTTCCTCGCATGCTCTCCAGATGTTCCAGAAAACTGCTGATCAGTGGCGCATCGAGTTGCTCTAATGTCAGCGCTGAAGGCTGCGTCTTAAACTTCTGGGATGCAAACTCAAAGAGCGCCTGAAAGCTATAGGCGTAAGAGTCGCATGTATGTTGGCTCGCACCACGATGTCTGACCAGGTGCTCACGGAGGAATGCCTCCATGTGGTTTGCAATGGGAGTCATGGTCGACCTCCATAGAGCAGGTCTTCGCCAGCAGAGGCTATTCCATCCAACAATTCGGGTGTGGTTTGAAGGTACCAATAGGTGGAGTCGATGTTGACATGGCCCATATACGTGGCGAGAGCGACCATGTGTAGCCCGATGCGGTGGCGGTCGGCTGGGCACTGCTCCAGAGCTCTCACGGCCAGTGTGTGGCGCAACTCGTGCAGGCGCGGCGCTCGGCCTGACGCAGGCACTAGATCCGCTGCTCTTAGCAGCTTTCGAAAGACATTATGCACCGTCTGATAAGGAAGTCTGTAGCCATCATCAGTGATGAAGACATGTTCTCCGCCAGGGTATATCCTCCTCCGGCAAGCAAGATACCGTCGCAGGCCCGCTAAAGCGGTGTCATGGAGTGGCACGACGCGGGTCTTTTGAAACTTGGTCTTGCGGATCAATAGAGCTTCGCCCTGGATGTCGGTCAGTAACAAGTCCAGGGCTTCGGAGACCCGCATCCCCGTCGCCGCCAGGAGACTGATCAGTGTTGCATAGGTATGTGACCGTAGCGATCCTGCCGGAGGCAGTTGCATGGCGGCTCTGATCAGCCGTTCGATTTCGGTGGCAGAGTAGATGTGCGGAACCCGGCGTGTGGTCCGGTAGCCGAAATGGTTCTGCGGTGGCAACTCATGGCGGGGTTCTTCGATGCGAACGTGCTCGGCAAACCGATAGACGGTCTGGTACCGAGTGTGCCGTTGAGCGATCGACGGACTATGGCAGGCCCACTCGATCGCTGTCGCAGTGCGAACAAACGCCTCCTTCCGCTCAGCGGCAAAGCGAGCATAGCTGCGGAGCAAGTACTCCGCGTTGGTAAGAGAAAAACCAGCGGCTCGCCGGAGAGCCAGATAGGTCTCGACAGATGTAATCATGGCTTCACCTCCGGCCACGGTTGGGCAATTTGCCGTAGCAAGTCGACGTCCACCTTGGCGTAATAGGCGGACATGTCAATGCTGCGATGACGCAGGACCAGACCGATCTTATCGAGAGATACTCCGTTGCGCAGCATCTCGGTTGCCGCTGTATGGCGCAACAAATGGGCACCCTGTGTGGGAGCCTCTATGCCGGCTCGCTGAAGGGCTCTGGAGACTACACCGGAAACGCCATCTCCAGACATAAACGGTCGAAATGGAGCTATGCAGCGAAGAAAAATGCGATCCGTATGCTCTACCTGTGGTCTGCAACGCAGATAGCGAAGCAGCGCATCCCCTGCGTCCTGCGGCAGAGGCAATCGAACTTGATACCGCCCCTTGCCCATCACCTGTAAGGTGCCGTTCTGCCAATCGACATCGGGACCTCGCAACTGGGCCACATCTCCAGCCCGCAAGCCCAGCCGGGACAGCAGCAAGATGATCGCGCGGTCGCGACGGCGCGTGGGACTATCGCCATCGCAGGCTGCGATAAGCCGCTTCAGTTCATCCGCTGCCAGGCACCGTGGCAAAGATGCAAGGCGCCAGTGTGC
>JAJZKY010000769.1 GCA_021803885.1 Planctomycetota bacterium | reverse complement strand
ATTCACGCCGGCATTGCCGTTGACCTAATGGCGATTGGGCTACAGAAATCATCATACCCTATCGTGTACTGGGCATTTGTACGGCTGAAACAATTCCGGCCGCATCAGCATGCTATTGCGCGCTAGCCGATTCATTTCGCCAACAGCGTTAACGGCCACACCGCACTGGAGTACCCGCGCGCGATCGCAGGCGGGGCGTCTAAGCGAATGGATCCCGGAGTCCCTGTTTGGTCCCGCGCCCATGAACGACAAAAACACCACAGCATCCATCAGCATCCAGGATTCGCAAAGACCCCGGCTTCGGCCAGGCCGGGGCCACCGTCCCGCGAAGCAGGATGGGGCGGATAGCAATAGTCCTTCCTTATTAATCTCTCTGTCGTGCAGAGTTTCGCCTAAAAGAAAAAACGGCTGCGCCGCTTGATTCGGCAGTTTCAAAGTTATCCCGCCCAGCGATACCGCCGCTTCCCGCAGCGTCTGCAGGAATAAGGCTTTAATCCCAATATCGCGGCCACATAATCCCCTTTTTGCGAGCGCCGGCGCCGGTCCAGATCGCTGCGACAGCGCCAGCAGAACAGCTCGCGCCGATCGGCAAACCGGTGCTGGCAATTCTGGCATTTCCATGCCGACGGTATTTTTCGCCATTTCTCGCCCAGACTGCGAGGCATTCTGACGATATCTCTGGATTCACATTTAGGACAAATACCCGCCATTGGCCCTAAATCCCCTCTCTGTTTGGTGGCCACCTGTTTTCGTTAACAGATCATGCCATAAAACAGAATAGTTATGTGTCAAAAAACTGACAATTTATTTTACCTTTTCAAATGTTCACTCTATTGTTTCATTCGCAACCAAAATCGCCCCATCCGCCGCCGATGCCACCAAAGCGGCATATTTTGCAAATACTCCTGACTTATAAAGCGCGGGGCGCGGTGCGCGCCGGGCCAACCGGCTTTGGATCTCTTCGGCTGGAATTTCCAGCGTGAGCGTGCCCGCATCCGCATCAATAGCGATCATGTCGCCATCCCGCACTGCCGCGATCGGACCTCCGCGGGCGGCTTCGGGCGCGACATGGCCCAGCATCAGCCCATGCGTGGCGCCGCTGAAGCGGCCATCGGTGAGCAGGGCCACACTGCCGCCCAGGCCTTCGCCCACGATCGCGGCCGTCACGCTCAGCATCTCGCGCATGCCCGGCCCGCCCCGAGGGCCTTCATTGCGGATCACCACCACGTCCCCCGCCTCGAGTGGGCGCGCTCCCGCCGTCCGGGTCACCGCGCGCATGGCTTCTTCTTCCGATTCAAACACCCGCGCCGGCCCACGGTGCTGCACACGCTCTTTGCCGGAGAGCTTGACCACACAGCCCTCGGGCGCCAGATTGCCGCGCAGCACCACCAGCCCGCCCGTGGGTTTGAGCGGGCGACCCAGCGGGCGGAAAACTTCCTGTCCCGGCGTTTCCCTGGCCTGGGCGGCTTCTTCCGCCAGGGTCCTGCCGGTCACGGTCCGCATGGAGCCGTCAATATATTTGCCCTCCAGCAGGCGTTGCGCCAGCACCGGAATGCCGCCGGCTTTATCCACGTCCGTGGCGAAAAAACGCCCCGATGGCTTGAGATCGGCCAAGAGCGGCGTCCGCCGGCTGATGACGGCAAAGTCTTTAAGCGTCAACTCCACTCCCGCTTCCCGGGCGATTGCCAATAGATGCAGCACCGCGTTGGTCGAGCCGCCGCTTGCGGCCACGGCCGCGATGGCATTATGGAACGCGGTGCGGGTCAACACATCGAGCGGACGCAGGTTGAGGCGCAGCAGCTCCATGATCCAGGTCCCGCACTTCCGCGCCACCTCCTGCTTGCGGCCATCGAGCGCCGGCACGCTATTGGCGCCCAAGGGCGACAGCCCGATCATCTCCAGCACCGTGGACATGGTATTAGCGGTGTACTGTCCGCCGCAGGCTCCGGCGCCAGGACAGGCCACATCTTCCAGGGCTTTCAGTTCCGCGTCACCGATCTTACCGGCGGCGTGCGCGCCCACGGCTTCAAACACATCCTGGATGCTGACATCGCGGCCCTGATACCGGCCCGGCGCGATAGTGCCGCCATAAAGCACGAACCCCGGCAGGTTCAGCCGGGCCAGCGCCATCGCCGCCGCGGGAATGGTTTTATCGCAACCCACCAGCGCGATCACGCCATCAAACAATTGGCCCCGGCAGACCAGCTCAATCGAATCCGCAATCACCTCCCGGCTGACCAGCGAAGCGCGCATGCCTTCGGTCCCCATGGTCTCGCCGTCGCTGATGGCGATGGTATTGAACTCCATCGGCGTGGCCCCGGCCGCCCGCACCCCCGCCTTCACCGCCTCGGCCAACTGCCGCAAGTGAAAGTTGCAGGGCATGGTCTCGATCCAGGTATTGGCGATCCCGATCAGCGGCCGCGCCAGATCGGCATCGGTAAACCCAATGGCTTTGAACATGGCGCGCGATGGGGCACGATCGCGACCGTCGGTAATGCCGCGGCTGCGGCTTTTAAGGGATGTGGAGGAGATTTCCTGGCTCATAGCTTAGAGCACCATGGTAGCGCACGCCGGCTTTTCTCCACCTGCTCTTTACTTTTTCACTTCATCGCTTCTCCCCGCTTCACTTTTGTCTTTACATCTTCCTTATTTCCGCTTTACGCCTTGCTTATCCCCGCCATTCCATCCTGATTAGGCTTGAAAATCTGCATTGAACCCTACACCGAATGGCTGGCGCGCCATGGGGGTTACCGGCCGCCTGTGCCAGGATGGCCATGCCGCCGTTGCGGCCAGGCCCTGGCCCGGGTCATGCCAGAATCGGTTTGGGAGCATCTGATTTACCGGCTGGGCTGGCGGGTGTACGAATGCGCCTCTTGTCCCCGCCGGGAGCTGAGGCGCTGATCGGCACATCGGAAGCCAGCGAATGATGCAAGGAAAAGCTTTATGAAAATCATGGACCTGTGGGCGGTGCTATTTTTGGTCGTCCTGTTTCTCGTCTGCGTGGCTTTTACATATTTTTGTGAAAAAATCTGAACGCCGGGTTTTTCAATGCAGATTTTCAAGCCTAAT
>JAJZKY010000768.1 GCA_021803885.1 Planctomycetota bacterium | reverse complement strand
ATCTCGTCGCTGCTGCGATTTCGGCCACAGGATGGTTTGCAGGCGCTGGTGCGCGGGAAGATTACGATCTACGAGCAGCGCGGGCAGATGCAACTGTTGGGCGAGACGATGGAGCCGCTGGGCGCGGGGTCGCTGCAACTGGCGTTTGAGCAACTGAAGGCCAAGCTGAAGGCGCGCGGACTGTTCGAGGCGGAGCGGAAGAAGCCTCTGCCGAGGTATCCGAAGTGTGTGGGGATTGTGACGTCGCCTTCGGGTGCAGTGATTCGGGATTTTGTGAATGTGGCGCACCGGCGGCATGCCGGGCTGGAGGTGCTGCTGTATCCGGCGGTAGTGCAGGGCGAGAGCGCGGCGGCGGAAGTGGCGGCGGGGATTGCGTACTTCAACAAGACGCGCGAAGTGGATGTGATTGTGATTGCGCGGGGCGGCGGATCGCTGGAGGATCTGGCTCCGTTTAACAGCGAGATGCTGGCCGAGGCGATTGCGGCGTCGGATCTGCCGGTGGTTTCCGCCGTTGGGCACGAGACGGATTTTACGATTGCGGATTTTGTGGCGGATTTGCGGGCGCCGACTCCTTCGGCCGCGGCGGAGCTGGTGACAGCGGCCCAGTATCGCGTGGGCGAGGAACTCGAGGATCTGGCGGTGCGGCTGGAGCGCGGGATTCGCTATGGGATGATGCAGGCGCGACACGCGCTGGAGCGGGTGCGCGTGGAGTCGATGACGGTGCGGCTGATGGATCTGATTCACGTACGGCAGCAGAGGGTGGACGAGCTGGGGGCGCGGATGGAGTCGGCGCTGCTGGAGGATTTGTATCGCTATGG
The DNA here is from genome assembly GCA_021803885.1 of Planctomycetota bacterium. The sequence goes on along the minus strand of JAJZKY010000768.1, from coordinate 2,252 downwards.
CGAGCGGCTGCGGCATGCGCAGAATTCGCTGGCGCGGCAGGATGTAGGGCACCGGGTTCAGGTGATGTGGGAGCGTGTGGATCGGGTGCAGGGGGAACTGGCCGGCGCGGGGAGGCAATATGTGAGCACACGGCGCGAGCGGCTAGAGGCGTTGAGCGGGAGGCTGGCGGCGCTTTCGCCGATGGGTGTGCTGGAGCGTGGGTATGCGCTGGTGTTTGACGCGGATGGGAAACTGGTGCGCGGCGTGAGGGATTTGAAGAAAGGACAGAGAATGACGACGCGGCTTGCGGACGGCAGCGTGGCGAGCACGATCGACAGAATTGAGAAGGCATGAGAAAGCTTTTTGGTACGGATGGTATTCGGGCGGTGGCGGGCGAGAGCCCGCTGAATGCGAAGACGGTTTATGCCGTGGGGCTGGCGCTGGCGCACCAGATTGGTATGAACGGAGGCCAGAAGCGCGTGGTGATGGGGATGGATACGCGCGAGTCGAGCGCTTGGATTGCGGGCGTGTTGACGAAGGGGCTGACGGAAGGCGGCGTAACAGTGGAGAACGCCGGAGTGATTACCACTCCCGGGATTGCTTACGTGACGAGGAATCATGGCTTTGCGGCGGGAGTGGTGATTTCGGCGTCGCATAATCCCTGGCAGGACAACGGGATCAAGATTTTCGGCAGTGATGGTTACAAATTGCCGGATGCGGTGGAACTGGGAATCGAAGAAGAGATTTTCAGCCGGCTGGAGAAGGTTTCGGCGCCGGATGCCGAGATCTGCGCGGCTCCGGCAGTGAAGGACAGCCATCGCGCGGAGTACGAGGTATTTTTGCGGGGCGCGGTTCCGAGACTGACGCTGGATGGGTTGCACGTTGTGCTGGATTGCGCGAATGGCGCGGCTTCCGCGATTGCTCCCGAGCTGTTTGCGGGGATGGGCGGCAAGGTGACGCTGACGCACGCGAAGCCAGATGGGCGGAACATCAATGCGGATTGCGGAGCGCTGCATCCGGAGGTGGTGGCCGCAGAGACGAAGGCCAAGGGTGCGGATATTGGAATCACGTTTGATGGGGATGCGGATCGCTGTTTGTTTGCCGACAGGAACGGCAAGGTAGTGAACGGCGACGCGGTGCTGCTCCTGGCGGGGCGCGACCTGAAGGCTCAGGGCAAGCTGGCCGGGGATGTTGTGGTGGCAACGACGATGTCTAACATGGGGCTGGAAGCGGCGCTGAAGAGGGATGGCATTCGCATGCTGCGTGCGCCGGTGGGGGATAAGTATGTACTGGAGCGGATGCAGGCCGAAGGCGCGGCGCTGGGCGGCGAGCAGTCGGGGCATATCCTATTTCCTGCGCTGGCGACGACGGGCGACGGACTGCTGACGGCGTTGCTGGTGCTGGACATTGTGAAGCGCTCGGGCAAGCGGCTGGATGAGCTGGTGGCGGATTTGAAGGTGTTTCCACAGGCGATTGTGAACGTGCGGGTGCGCGAGAAAAAGCCGCTGGCAGAAATTGAAACCGTTGCTGTGACAATTGCGGAAGCCGAGCAGGAGCTGGCAGACAGAGGGCGTGTGGTGGTGCGCTATTCGGGGACGGAGGCGCTGGCGCGAGTGATGATTGAAGCCGAGAGCGAGGCGCTGATGCAAAAGCACGCGGAGCGGATCGCGGGGGCGATTCGCGAGGCGATTGGGGTGTAAGGGGCGTTGTGAGGGGTGTTTGCCCGTGAGGCTGCAATCCTTGAATGGCGGTAGATACTGCAGATCCCTCGCTTCGCTCAGGATGACAAATCAAAAAATATTCTGACGATCAGCTCTACTTAAGGTCGCGCCAGTTGGGGCCTATGCCGATGTCGGCGACGATGGGGACTTTGAGCTCGATGACGTGTTCCATTTCGTGCTTCACGAGGGCGCGGAGGGTTTCGGATTCCGATTCGAGGACCTCGAAGAGCAACTCGTCGTGGACCTGGAGAGTCATGACGGAGTGGAGTTTTTCTTCGTGCAGGCGCTTCGCGATGCGGATCATGGCGAGCTTGATGAGATCGGCAGCGGTGCCCTGCAGAGGTGTGTTGACGGCGGTACGCTCGGCGAATCCGCGCATGTTGGCGTTGCGGCTCTGGATGTCTGGAATGGGGCGGACGCGGCCGAAGAGAGTGCGGACTTTCTGGTCGCGACGGGTTTCTTCAATGACGCGGTCGATGTAGGCGCGGACGCCCTGATAGCGGGCGAAGTAAGTTTCGATATAGTGGCGGGCTTCGCTCTGCTCTCCGCCG
>JAJZKY010000767.1 GCA_021803885.1 Planctomycetota bacterium | reverse complement strand
TCGTTGATCATCTTGATGAGACGCTCGCAGCCGGTGACCTGACCCGGGCCAGGAAACTTGGAGTCAGTGGCAACGCTGCGGCAGAATGGGCCAGTGAGCAACGAGGATCCGAAATGAAGGCGGTAGTTTACGCGCGGTATTCGACGGATCGACAGGAAGAATCGTCGATCATCGACCAGCTTCGCCGCTGTCGGGAGTTCGCAACCCAGCGTGGTTGGGCAGTCGCCGAAGAATGTACCGATGAGGGCATTTCGGGCGCTGCGATTGGGAATCGTCCGGGTGTTCAAAGAGCATTGGGAATGCTCGGAGACGGGGATGTACTAATCGTAGTGGATACGACGCGGCTGTCCCGCTCCCAGGATCTTGCGCCGCTCGTAACCCGGCTTCGCCATAGGGGTGTGCGGGTGATCGGCGTGCTCGACCGCTTCGACAGTGATAACCCCCATTGGCGTATGCAGGCGGGTTTGTCCGGGATCATGTCTGAAGAATTTCGCGCGCATATTTCGGCCAGGACGTTATCGGCACTGGACATGCGAGCCAGGGGAGGAAAGCCAACGGGTGGCAAGTGCTATGGCTATTCCAAGTCCTGTGAGGTCATCGAGTCCGAGGCTGAGATTGTGCGCGAAATTTTGTCGCGGACACTTGCCGGCCAATCGCAGAAGAAAATTGCGGCGGACCTGAACGCCAGGGGTGTTCCAGCTCCGGGCGCAACATGGAAGCGCAAAAAACGCCGGGCTGATGGCTTTTGGATGGTCTCAGCGATCAACGCGATTCTGGCGAATGAGCGATATATCGGCCGCGTTGTCTGGAATAAATCGCAGTGGAAGCGCGATCCGGATACGGGGAGACGCCAGCGCATAGAGCGTCCTGAAAGCGAATGGCTCATCACTGAAGGGCCGGTGATTGTTGACCGTGACACTTGGGACAAAGTGCGAGCAGCGGTGAACCCGCGCCGGTTTCACGGCGGAAACCGAGGCGGCGGTCCGAAGTACGTTCTTTCCGGGGTCCTGGTATGCAGTGAATGTGGCGGTCGCCTCATCGCGACTGGCAAGGGGGGCTCGTACTACTACTGCGGCACGCATCGGCACGGTGGGCCTGCGGCCTGTGCAATGGATATCGGGGCGCGCCGCGACGTTGCCGAAGAACTGATCCTAGAGCCGATCCGGCGCGATCTGCTAGGTTCAGAAGCTGTGGATTATGCGCTGGAATGCATCGCCCGCTGGCAGCGGGAGGAAAGCACAACTCCGGCGAAACCTGCAGACGTCGCGGAAATTGATAGACGTATTGCCAAGCTGGATGCCCAGGTAGCCGCCGGGTTGCTCGATAGGGAAGATATCGCCCCATCACTGGCCGCGCTGCACGACCGCCGCAGAGGAGCCCTGGCTGCAGCCAAGCGCAGGACGGGCAACGGCGCCGCCTTCGACACGAAGTCCGCCGCGACCGCCTACCGAGAGGCCGTGGAGCAAATGCGCGAACTGATTGCAGGCCCGGCGGCCCAGGCCCGTGCCGCAATTCATGGCCTGGTGGGGCCCGTGGAGTGCAGGCCGGCCAGCAGGCACTTGGTCGCTATGGTGAGACTGAACCCCGTGCCGCTCTTTAAGGCGGCAGGGTTTGCTCAGATTGGTAGCGGGGGCAGGATTTGAACCTGCGACCTTCGGGTTATGAGCCCGACGAGCTGCCAGACTGCTCCACCCCGCACCAGGAGGGGGCGCATTGTACGGAGCGCGTGTGGATCCGGCAAGAGATTTCCCGCGAGCGCGTTCCCGCTTCCACCCGGCATTGATTTGAGGCGAACGGCGCGAATATCACCAGGATCCGACCGGTCCGGTGATTTTTCCGCCGGCGGCGCTCACTCGAGCGCTGCCCGTACCTTTGCTGCAAGCTTGGCGCCTGCTTCGGAGTCGAGTGGCCGCATAGGCCAGCCGATACCTAGTCCTTCCCTGGCATTGGGCTTGGGGATGATGTGGAAATGGACGTGAGCAATCGCCTGGTGGGCGCCGCTGCCGTTGTTCTCCAGGACATTGTATTCCCTGATGCCGGTGACCGTGATCACTGCGCGGCAGATGCGCGGCAGCACGCGACCCAGGGCGGCGGCGGATTCCTCAGAAAGCGCATCGAGCGTCTGCGCCGGCTCCTTTGGTATCACCAATGTGTGGCCGCTGCTCAGCGGATTGATATCTAGCATGGCGAGAACCCAATCGTCCTCGTATACCTTGTGACAGGGAATCTCCCCCCGGATGATCCTGCTGAAAACGCTCTCTGCCATGGATGCCTCTCGCCAGCGCGTGGTTGCCCGCACGCATTGTCGCTCAAGCGGGCAGCGGCAGGCGAACCGGAGTCCGACCGGATGACCGCCCTGGTGCCTAGTGCCGGCTTGGCAGGGTGATTCCCAGGCGCCGCATCTTGCGATACAGCGTATTGCGGCCGATGCCGAGCTTGTGCGCCACGCGGCTGATGTTGCCGTGGTTGTGCTCGATCTCACGCTGCAGCGCGCTGCGCTCGGCTTTTTGCAGGGGATTGAGGATGCAACCGGGCGGCGGATCGCTGCCGCACTCCGGCTGGGACACGACGCATTCCGGCGGCAGGGCGCGTACATCCAGCCGATCGTCCGAGCGCATGGCGATCATGCCGCGAACGATATTGCGCAGCTCGCGCAGGTTCCCCGGCCAGGTGTAGGCCTGTAAGGCCTCCATCAGCTCGCCGCTCAAGATGACGGAGGGACTGGCGGCACCTTCCTCGGTGAGTACAGAGCGGATGAGCGCCGCCTTGTCCTTGCGCTCGCGCAGCGGCGGCAGCGTGAGCGCCAGACCCTGCAGCCGATAGAACAGATCTTCGCGGAATTCCCCGCGACGCACCTTCTCGTGCAGACCGCCACGGGTAGCCGTTATCAGCCGGACATCGACCCGCAGGGCCGGCTCATCTGGTCGTACGACCTCCCGCTCCTCGATCAGGCGCAGGAGCCTCGCCTGCAGGCTGAGCGGCAGCTCCCCGACGTCATCGAGGAACAGGGTGCCGCCGTTTGCCTGCACGATGCGCCCGGGATCCTCTGCACCGCCTGCCGCGGATGCGCAG
>JAJZKY010000766.1 GCA_021803885.1 Planctomycetota bacterium | reverse complement strand
AACGTGAGGCGTTCTGATTTGCTTGGCAGGCGACGTGTCACTCCGCGTGTGGACCGAACTATGCGCTGAGATTAGAGAAACCGACTGCGCGCCGCTCGATTCCTTGGGCTGCGCCGCTCGGGAGGGCTGAACTTTGGTAGCGCGCATACTTATCAGCCTATCCCTGCCGCAAAACGCGTATAAATAACACTTCCTTTTAGTTGCTCTCTCTTAATTGCTACACCGCCACTCTCGTTATGGCAGTTTCTGATAATGCTGTTTGGTTATGACTTCGAGTGCTCTTCTGCCTGTTGAGCGTCTCGATTGCTATAGCTGTAATGGTTGTATCCGTAGTACGAATAACCGTCGGCCGAAGTATTATGGCTGACCTGATTGAGAACAACGCCGACGATGTTAGCATGGACGCGACGAAGGGCCGAGATGACTTCGGCAACCGCGCGGCGTTTCGTTTGTGCAGCCCGGCTAACGACCAGAACGCCATCGGCGGCGGAAGCCATCTGGAGGCACTCCGCGAAGCCGAGCAGAGGCGGAGAGTCCAGAATCACCATGTCATATTGCTTGGCAAACTCGTCCAGTAAGGTTGAAAGCCGCGGGCCGATCAGGTCTGCCGCGCGATGAGATCCGATGCCGGCCGGTAGAAGGGTTAGATTGGCTTTTCCTTCAATGGGGATCACTGCATCCTGCCAGGGGATCTCGCCGGTGAGCACATTGGCAAGCCCATGGTCTGGAGTCAACGCAAACTTTGCATGCAGGCTTGGGCGGCGCAGGTCGCCGTCTACGAGAAGAGTCTTCTTGCCATGATCAGCATTGGCGATCGCAAGGTGAGCGGCGAGCGTCGTTTTCCCCTCGGAAGGCGTGGCACTTGTGAGCACAATCGAATGCAGGCGGCCTTCAAAGTCAGAGAGGAGGATGGTGTTGCGCAACGTCCTGACAGCCTCATCAAAGCTGGAGGATGCTGCGTATTTATTCGCCTTTCGCTTTTCTTTCGCGCCATTCCCGGGAACGATCTGCAATGGAGTTACGGAGTTTCCCGGCTGGGGAAACTGCGCCGCGATCTTGTCAATTGGCATCGAGGCGATAACGTCGGTCTGAAGAAAGCGGCTAGCTTCCTTGGGATCGCGGAGTGTGTTATCGAGCCTATCCAGCAAGACCGCCGCCCCGACTGCTAACAAGGCTGAAAGAAGGAACGCGAGAAGAACATTATGCCGGATATTCGGGTAAACCGGGACTACTGGCGGGCGAGCATAATCCGCGATACGGATGTTGTTGTCCTGGAACCCTTCATTAATGTTTGCGTCTTGTATTTTCGTGATCAACTCGTTGTAGAGCGTCCTGTCTGCATCAGCTTCCTGTTTCAATTGCTGATATTGAAATGACCGCGTGTTTACCTGGTCCCACTCCGCCTTGGTCTGCGCGACAGCGGCCTCGAGCAACTGTTCGTGGCTCAGACTCTCCTTGTATTGCTCCTCAGCTTGACTGACAATTCGCTGCTGCGTAGCATCAATCTCCTTCTCGACTTCAGCCAACTCAGAGGCTGCCTTGCGGTATTCGGGGTAGTTAGTGCCGTAGACAGCCTTGGCCAATGCAAGACGTTGCTGAGCTTGATTCAATGTACCGGTCAGGGACTTCAGTTGTGTACTTCCTGATAGCGTTGCGGCGGCTCCCGGTGGGGCTGACTTTATTGCATTCCAAACTGCTTCCGCTCGTATGCGATCTGCCTGGGCAGTCGTATAGTCATTGTTGAGCTCAAGGAGACGCGCAGATAGGATGTTCGTCTTTTCTTCGGGATTAACAACGTCCAGATCTTTCTCAAATTGAGCAAGGGCCAGGTTCGAGCGCTCCATCTTCGCTTTCAATGCGTCGAGCTGCCTTTCCATGAACGTTGAGAGGTCCGCTGAGGAACGGATGCGAAGATCATAGGTCTGGAACAGGTAGGACTTGGCGATCGCATTGGCCATGTCTGCTGCTTGCTGTGGATCCGAAGAACGATAGCTGATGAGCAGAAGATAGGTGCCCGGTGGGCGGGACACCTGCAAGCCTGGAAGGGAAACCGCAGCCGTAGTCAAGAGCTGCGCCTTCGGCGTTACAGTATGTCCAGCCGTCGCATCCGCGGCGAGAAGATGAAACTTCTCGGCCACAGGCCGCAAGACAGAATCCGATTGAATCAGCTTTATCTGTGTCGCAAGAAACTCGTCTTCGTTGCCTTGAACTCCCGGTTGATTCGAGCCAGCGCCCACAACTTCCGACGGCGCCCGCTGATCCACATCAACTGTGGCAGTCGCCTCGTAAATTGGATGCAATCTGGACGAAACAACAAACGCTGCAATCACACACGTCGCGACAAATGCAAGTATCTTCCAGAGATGTCGCCGAAGAATCCAAAGATAGTGTGAAAGTGGTACAGCGGGCGCATCCGACTCAATTCGCTCATTGTCCGGGACTGTCGTGTAGTAGGGTGGTGCACTCCAGATCAGCGACTGATCTGAAAGAGATCGGTCCTGAAGCCGTGGCCGAGTTGACATGGTTTTCTCGAATCTCATTGGTAAATGTAGAGCAGCGCAGTGCCGAGGCTAATGCCGACCATAAGAATCGCGTTCAACGCATTCGCGCTGAGGCCGTGTCCATGTGCATCCGGGATGTACAACATGTCATTCGCCTCTAGTGCGACGTCAGGTGATTTTCGCGCCATGATCTTCTTCAATTGAACCGGGATCTCATTGCGCCCTCCGGCACTGCCTTCTCTGCGGTAAATATATGCCACCTTTCCTGGATGGTCACCCAGCCCCCCTGAAAGAGCCACTGCCTTCATGATGCTGCTCTGCGAGCTGCCGGCGATGAAGATATAGCCAGGTTTTTTGACGTCTCCCATGACCATGACGCGCCCAGCTTGCGGCACACGAACCACGTCTCCCCCATGAAGCTCGATGTTCAGTGCCGGATTGGCAGTATCAAGGAGACCACTTACCGAGACGCGTTGAAGCAGAGTGGCTTCTTTACCGCCTGGACCCTGCGCTTGATTGCTGATCAGGATCTCGGGGCCCGCGTTATCTGTCACCCCCCCCGGCCCGGGATAACG
>JAJZKY010000765.1 GCA_021803885.1 Planctomycetota bacterium | reverse complement strand
ACCAGCCCCGTTTCGAGGATGACCCCCGCGAGCGCATCACCCTCCATGAGCAGATCGCCGACCATGCCCTGGAACAGTTGCAGGGCGGGGAGGTCTTCGAGCAGGCGCCGCACCGCGCGTTTGTAAAGGCTGCGGTCGGCCTGGGCGCGGGTAGCGCGTACCGCCGGACCCTTGCTGGCGTTGAGTGTGCGGAACTGGATACCCGCCTGATCGATGGCGAGGGCCATGATGCCGCCGAGGGCGTCGACCTCTTTGACCAGATGCCCCTTACCGATACCACCGATCGCCGGATTGCAGGACATCTGGCCGATGGTGTCGAGGTTCTGGGTGAGCAGGAGTGTGCGCACGCCGAGACGGGCGGCGGCGGCGGCCGCTTCCGTCCCGGCGTGACCGCCGCCAACGACGATGACATCAAATTGATTTTGCATGCCGGGATTATCCGCGCTCCCGCCGGGTTTTGGCAATTTTTTTCAGGATAAAACGCGCCGCGAGGGGGCCCCTGATCACTTTGCCATCCCTACCCAGTTGGGTGAGCCGGTTTGCGCCGACACGGTAGAGCGTCGGCGCAGCGCTCACGCCCTCCAGCCGGATGGTGTTGCCATCGACCCAGGAGAACACATTCCCGCGCCGAAAAAGCTGGTCATCGCGCCCCACGTATTGGGTGGTGATTTCATAGGTGTGATCTTTATGTAACGTGATGATCTCACGCACGCCGGGGCAGTCTGCGCAGGGCAGCACACCCGCATAGGTGCCAACCCAGTCCAATGTCGCATGACGGGTGTGGGCGATGCCCGGCTTCGGGGCCGGCGTCCGGGTTGTTGCGGCCGGTTGAGTGGCGCAACCGCCCAGGAGAATGGCGACGGAGAGAAACAGGGCGCGTTGCGCATAACAGGCGTCCCAGCGCGTCCGTTTTTCGTCGTCGATCATGGCCAGATCCTCAGTGCTCGTGGCGGATGCGCGGCAGCAGTTCGCTGAGGTTGCAGGGGCGGTGCCGGATATCCAGTTGCGGGATGATGATGGCCTCCATGCCGAGACGGACGCCACCGGTGGAACCGGGAAGAAGGAACACGATGGTGCCGTCGCAGATGGCGGCCTCGGCACGGGACTGGATGGTGCTGGTGCCGATCTCCTGATAGGAGAGCATGCGGAAGAGTTCGCCGAAGCCGGGGATGGGCTTGCTGACGAGGGGGGCGAGGGCTTCGGGGGTGACGTCGCGACCGGTGACGCCGGTACCGCCGGTGGCGATGATCACGTCGATGGCGGGGTCGGCGATCCAGTCACGCAGTTGCGCGCGCAGGCGTTCGGCGTCGTCGGCGATGATCCGGTGGACGGCGATCCGGTGTCCGGCCTGACTGGCGAGCTCGGCAATTTTGTCACCGGACTTGTCGGTTGCTGGCGTACGGCTGTCGGAAACGGTGAGGATGGCAATGGCGAGGGGTAAAAAGGCTTTGCTTTCGGGTGGCTGCTGCGCACTGCTCACGGCGGTATTCCCTTTACAGGATGACGGAAAGTCCAGTATAAAAGGCTCCGTCCTGCGGTCCAAGGGGCACGGCGTGCGGCGCCCTCCATAAGCGCCGACTCCGGGCACCGGCGCCGAAATAGCCCGCTTCTGATCTGGAGAGCATCATGGATGTGTCCCTGCCAGCAGATTCGCATGCCCTGACGTCGGCGCCCGAACCGGCGGCGGGCGGCTGGCAGCATCTCACGGCGCCGCTTCCGGCGGACTGGCAACGGGCGGGGCAGGCGGCGGACGACTGGGACTTTGCCCAGGATATCCTCGATCCCGATGAGCGCTCCTGGCTGCGCCGCGATGGCGCGCGCGTCTTCATTACCTTGCAATTCCCGGTGAAAGGTAATGACGCGGATGCCGATAGCTGGGAACAACGGCCCCTGGGCATCATCCTGCAAGGGAACCGGATTACCACGGTGCTGGCCCGGGATTTGGCGCCATTATCGCCTTTTTTCGCGCAGATGGAGCATCTTTCCAGCCCGCCGGAAAGCGTCGAAATCCTCGCCGCCATCCTCAAGATTCTGGCGCAGAGCTACGAAGACGCCCTGCATCAACTCAATGCCGCCATCCACGACAACGAGCAGCAACTGGACTGGACCCAGAGCAATGGCGACTTTTTCACCCTGCTGGAGATCAGCAAAAGCCTGACCCGCTTTGAGGTGGCGCTGGTCGGCAATATCGCCACGGCCTTCAAGATTTCCCGTTTGCCGGAAATCCGCGACGATCTGCCCGCCGCCCAGCAGATCGACACCGCCCTGCTGGAATTGCAGGTAGCCCATGAGCGGGCGCGGGTCTACGCCGGAACCAGTACGTCGATGATGGACGCCTACGCGGGCATGGTGCAGAACAACATCAATCATGGTCTGAAGGTGGTGACGGTGCTGGCCATGATCTTTTATGTGCCGAGCCTGCTGGCGACCCTCTACGGCGTAAATACGACCCTGCCGTTCCAGAAGACGGACTGGATTTTTTGGATCGTGCTGGGTCTGGGGGCGAGCATTTCCACCGGGCTGGCGCTGATTTTCAGGCGGAAAGGCTGGATATGAACGAACTGAAGGGCGCACGGAGGGGGCGGAATGCTGCATTGGTTTAACGAAAAGACGGATGCCGAACTGAAAGTCACCGCCGACTTCGAGTGGCCACCGAGCGCGACCTGGATTCAGGTGGTGGCGCCGACGAGCGCGGAGCTGGATTTTGTCGCCAAGCATTTGCAGGTGCCGGATTATCTGTTTCAGGACGTTTCCGACGAGGATGAGCGCCCACGTCTGGAGCGGGAGGGCGATATCGTCCTGATCATCCTCAAGGTGCCGGCCCCCATGCAGGCCGCCGCCGAACTGCACTTCCGTACCCTGCCCGTGGGGCTCTGGCTCCTGCCCCAGCAGATGGTGACGGCCAGTGCCCAGCCCCTCGCCCTCTGGGACGAGTTGCGCGGGCAGCGCCAGCGCGGTAAGCCCCTGCATGTGCGCGGGCTGCTGGCGGAGATCTTTCAGGCCATCGCACGGGACTATTTGCGCGCCCTGCGCATTATCAATACCGAAATTGCCGCAACTCGCCCAGCCAGTCCTGCTGC
>JAJZKY010000764.1 GCA_021803885.1 Planctomycetota bacterium | reverse complement strand
GCAAAGGGCCCGCAATTTGGCTCTGCGGCGGATTAACTGAATCTGATGAAAAAGGATGTAAGGGGATGCCCGGGACAGGATTCGAACCTGCAAGGGATTGCTCCCACCAGCACCTCAAGCTGGCGCGTCTGCCAATTTCGCCACCCGGGCGACGCACGGATAATATACCGCGCCGCGACTCCGGCGAACAGTCCGCCAGCCCGGAATCCGTTATACTCTTACCACGAGTGCGGCCCACGGGGGGCGGCAGGTTCAGGGGTGACGGCAGCAGACATGGCAATAACATCAAAAGCGGCACTGGTTCTCGAAGATGGCTCGGTTTTCATTGGCACGGGTTTCGGCGCCTCGGCATGCGCCGTCGGCGAAGTGGTCTTCAACACCTCGCTGATGGGATATCAGGAGATCCTTACCGATCCATCCTATCGCGGGCAGATTGTCACGATGACCTATCCGCAGATCGGCAATTATGGCATTGCCGATGCGGTTGATGAGGAATCAGGCCGGCCACAGGTGCAGGGATTTGTTATTAAAGATTTATCACCGGTGACGAGCAATTTCCGGTCGATTGACGATCTGGATCATTATCTGGAGAAACACGGCATCGCCGGTCTGGCGGGCATTGATACCCGGGCGCTGGTTCGCAAACTGCGGATCCAGGGGGCGCTGCGCGGAGTGATCTGCACCCAGAGCCCCCTGCTGGAGAATCTGCAGGGGCTGATGGATCGCGCGACGGCATGGCCGGGATTGGTGGGGATGGATCTGGTATCGGAGGTAAGCCCCAAAACCGCGTACGAGTGGACGGACGGCAAGGGAGTTTGGGCGCAGCAGACGGATATCCAGCAGCCGGTGGCTGAACATCATGTGGTGGCGATTGATTGCGGGGCCAAGCGCAACATCCTGCGCAATCTGGTGCAGAGCGGATGCCGCGTGACGGTGGTTCCGGCAAAGACTTCCGCCGAGGAGATTTTGGCGCACCAGCCGGACGGTGTATTTGTGAGTAACGGCCCGGGCGATCCGGAACCGATCCACTACGCACAGGAGACCCTCAAAAAGCTGATTGGCAAAAAACCGATTTTTGGCATCTGCCTCGGGCATCAGCTTCTGGGATTGGCGATCGGATCGAGCACCTACAAGCTGAAATTCGGCCACCGCGGCGGCAATCAGCCGGTGCAGAATATGGGCACGGGCAAGGTGGAGATTACGTCACAGAATCATGGTTTTGCGGTGGACCTGGAATCGCTCCGGAAACGGGGCGGCGAACCGACGCACATCAACCTCAACGATCAGACGCTTGAGGGGTTCCGCATGAAGGATGAGCCGGTGTTTGCCGTGCAGTACCATCCGGAAGCAAGCCCGGGGCCGCATGATGCCACCTATCTCTTCGACTGCTTTACGATGATGATGAAAACCGGTCGCAGCCCGCGCGCTGAAGAAATGGCGGAGGCGCAGAAGCGGCGGAATCATGTAACGGAAAAGGCCGGGGCATAAACGCGCCCATGCGTATAGGAAGCGTCAGGCCTGCGGGCTCTCGGGGTTTTCCGGGCCTTCCGGCCGGTAATCGCGGTCGCCGGTCGCAGGATTGTAATAAACCCGCATCAGTCGTCCCGATTCAACATCAATATATTTTTCATCGGTGGGGATGAATCCGTCGCCGGTGCCCACACGCTTTTGATACCGCCAGCTCTCCAAGCGGGTAAGGATGAGGAGCCCGACGCCGAAAACGAAAAGATAAATTCCAAACGGGATGAGGATAATGGTGGCAAAGCAGATCAGGCTCAGCGCCAGCATGGACCAACCGAGGCCGTAACAGAATTTACGCATGCGGAAGCCCTGATTACATGGCCCCGGCGACCGGCTCAATCTGCACCGCCGTGCCATAGGCGACGATTTCGCACATGGTCTGCCCCATTTCCGATGAGTCGAAACGCATCATCACCACCGCATTGGCCCCCATCGTTGCGGCATTTTTCACCATTCGATCGGTAGCGTGGCGACGGGCCTCTTCCAGCATGTTGGAATATTCCTTGATCTCCCCGCCGACGACGGTTCTCAGCGATGCCATGAAGTTTCCCGCCACCCCGCGGCTGCGCACCACCACGCCGAATACCTGTCCATAGACTTTGGTAACACGATAACCGACAATATTTTCCGTGGTCGTAACGAGCATGTTCCGTCCCCTTATTCGCCTGCGTTCACTCGCCGCGCGGTGCCACTTTGGCTCCGACTCGGCCTCAGAAGAGCTGTGCGCTGGTTAATAGGGTAACACCATTGTAGAGTTCTGGCCAAGGGGGCGGTTTTGCTCTCTGAGCGGGCAGACGATGGGCGCCAGTCAGTGTGCACTGGTGCGACCATGAGCCGACGGCTGAGACGCGGGTTGCCCAAGCCGGAGTACCGGCCATCAATTCTGCATTTTCGCAGCCTGCTGGGCGGCTTCTTCCACCGTGCCGACATACATGAAGGCCGTTTCGGGGAGATGATCCCATTTGCCTTCGGCAATTTCCCTGCAACTGCGAATGGTGTCTGCAAGCTTGACGTTGGAGCCCGATTTACCGGTGAAAACTTCTGCCACAAAGAATGGCTGGCTGAAGAAGCGTTCAAGCCGCCGGGCACGCGCCACGATGAGCTTATCTTCTTCGCTGAGTTCATCCACGCCAAGAATGGCGATGATGTCCTGCAGGTCCTTATGCCGCTGCAAAATTCGTTTGACGCTTTGCGCTACGGTGTAATGTTCCTCACCGAGATAATTGGGGTCCATGATGCGGCTGGAACTCTCCAGCGGATCAACGGCGGGATAGATACCTTTTTCGGCGATGCTTCGGCTCAAGACGGTAAAGGCGTCGAGGTGTGTAAACGTGGCGGCAGGAGCCGGGTCGGTCAAATCGTCGGCCGGTACGTAAATGGCCTGGACGGACGTGACGGCCCCTTTGGTGGTGGAGGTAATGCGTTCCTGCAGATCACCCATTTCCGTGCTGAGCGTGGGCTGATAACCGACGGCGGAAGGCATGCGCCCCAGCAGGGCCGAGACTTCCGAACCAGCCTGGGTGAAGCGGAAAATATTATCAATGAAGAGCAGCACGTCGGA
>JAJZKY010000763.1 GCA_021803885.1 Planctomycetota bacterium | reverse complement strand
CAGCATATAGCGAATGGTGGCATTGGTGGCGGGTTTGCCATTGGCGGCATTCTGAATTTGCCAGTTGCGCACCGTGGTAAAGCCCGCGGCCTGCCGGCTCGCCACCTGCAGTTGCAAATCGGTAAGTCCGTAATCGTCCGAGGCGCTGGCGGCCAGCGCCACGCCGCCGCCGGGGCTGGCTGATACATCGCTGTGCGGCACAAACACGTGCACAGCCGGTGGGGAATCGGGTACGGCGGTAGCCGTAAACTGATTATCTCCGGCGAGAGCTCCCGCCACCGGGTTCTGCGGAAAGCGCTGCAGCGCCCGGCCGCCGGCATCGTTAATAAGCAAATCAAACTTTTGTGTGGCCGCAAGCGTGAAATGAGCAGTAAATTGCTGGCCATTGGTTGATTTCACCGGTAAAAGTTTACCATCGGCAAACTCAATAAGCGCCGATGCGCCCAAAAGAGCATGAGTGAGTTTTGCGGATATGACGACACGGCTGCCAAGGGGCGCGGCGAAAGAGCCGGCCTCCGCCGTAAGGTTGTCACCGGTAAGGGCGATGTTCTGCGGCTTTTGCGTAGCCAGCGTGTAGGCGGGCGGCGTAACGGCTACATCATATGAAGCCATGGTGATTTTGGGCAGTACATGAATGGCATATTGGCGGCTTTGGGTTCCGCCGGCATCCACCATGTACGTAACGTCTTCGGCCGCACTTGGCAGCAGGTAACGGTAGGAAGTATTGTTCTCGCCGAACAATGCCATTTGGGCGGTCTCTTTTTTGCCGCTCTTAAATTTAAAGCTGATGGTGGTGCGTACAATTTCATGTGTGGGCGTGCTGATACGAACGGTAAACTCCACCGGCTCGCCGGCCAGCACGGTCTCGTCGCCGGGCGTTACAGAAAGAATCTCGGCAATGCCTTGCCGCGGCACAAACGCCCCCGGCGACGTGAGCACCGCAAAGCCATGCGATATCTGGTTGGGAAACAGAGCCGCTAACACGATGGCGATAACGCCAAGAATTCCCGCCACCAACCACGGCCGCGCCTGACGCTTCCACGGAACAACCGCCCCAAGATTTTGCACGGCCAGGCCGGCATCAATTTCCCGAAGCACCTCCGGAATCCAATTGGCTCGCGGGTCGGCCAGAGAACCCAACTCTGTTTGCGAGCCTAGGCGTTGAAGCTCGGCAGCAAGCAACACGGCGTTAATGAGGCGGTTCTCAAGCGGGATGTTGAGTTCGGCAGCGTGCAGTTCTACCCAGCGGGCTATTTGGGCGTAGTCCGGCCGCTGCCACAGCACCTTGTGCAGGTAGCGCCAGTAGGCCAGCGCCATAACCACTGGAATCAGCAGCAGCAACACCCAGCGCAAAGCATGAGGCAAATCAAAGATGCCCGCCGTAAATAAAATAGCCACAACTGCCGGAATTACCACAGCAAAGAACCGGCCAAAAGCCCCGAGGAACCACGCCATGCGAAACTGCCCGCCAGCCGATTCAAGTCGTTGCGCTACGCTATAGAACTCACCCGGCATGCCTTGTGATGAAGGGTTGATGGCACTCATTGCGAACTCCAAAAGCTACGGAGGGTTGGCCCAAGCGCAGCAGGCCCCTAAAACGCTGCATTACCGCTTAAAGTATAACATCTTCGGCCTTGCTTTGTTGCCGAAAAAGCGCTTGTTCAGGGCATAAATAAGCCAGCAAATCATCCAAGGCCACACCAACCCCCCCTGCTTTATATCGTCGCTATTAAGGCAGCCGGCTGCATTTATGCCCTCAAAGACATGTGAATCTGCCAAACGCGGGCATCACATTAAAATTCACGAAAAGAGGTTTATCTGTCCGAAAATGTTGCATGGCGGCCTTGCTTTTAGCCGCAGCCAGGCAGACGCACTTTTAAACGCCTGGCATTTAGTTACATAACGCGAACCCACTTTCGTGTACCGGCATCGGTTCGCGCAGGAGGCTTTTTATGCGTGCAATTGCTGTCAAAGACCGACTGGTCGAACGCATGCCCGGCGGCTGGACCTACACTCAATTGGCCGATGCCGCCAATGGCGCCTGCCAGGGCTTGCTTGTACGAAGTGTATGCGACCCTGAGGGTAAAGTGCTCGCGCACACGCACGATGTAGAGCAAATAACTGTGTTTCAATCGGGCGAAGGCTACATGGCTGTCGGCAAAGATATTCTCGCAGTAAAAGCCGGATCGGTCGTGGTGGTACCCGCGGGTACCCCGCACGGCGTCTGGAACCCCAACGCCAAAAAGCTTGAATACCTGGTATTCTGCCCGGCGCCCGATGTACCGATTCAATATTTACCGCCAAAAGCAGCCGCGGCCATGGAGCGCTACCTTCGCCTGTTTCATAATGCCGGTGACATCGCCATTCGAACGACTCCAATCGCTTTTGCCGGCCGCGGTGAGGATATTTAACAGCGCACTTCTGCCGCCCCGAGTCTTTAAACAGGCGAGTACGCCTGCCCTAACCCGATAAATTTTGCGTCATATTCCTTTACGCAGTCTCCCCATTGCGGCCAGGGGCTGGGCCGCGTCGTGAGTTGTTCCGGGTTTTGTGTGCTCAATGTGTTTTTCTTTCTGGTCTTGGCGTGGCGGCGGATCGAGGCGTCCTGAGGCGTCCTTACCCCGACATCAGGTTTCATGAGGTCTAACACCGCATGGGATAATACATGGCATCGGCCAGTCGCAAGGGGCTTGAAGTCTGTAGATCCCACGACAGGATGCGGTAGATGATACGCCGTCCCGTCTTGGCGATCTGACACGGTATTCGCAGCATCAAACTGCGGAATCGTTTGAAATCCAAGCGTAGGATTGCGGGCCTCTCTTCGCGATGGTGTGATTCCCATCTACCCGGCGTAATCGGCAGCAGCAATCCGCACCAGGCTCTAAGCGTCCAAGCCAGAGAACACATTACCATATAGGCTGGGTTGCTGTGCAAATTTTCCAAAGGGTTTCGCATTGCCTGTTTGAAGAAGAAAGGCTCCTGCCGCATCCAGACGGTCAAACGCACTTCATTGATGGTTTCCTGCAGGCGCAGAACATCATCGTCGGTCTCGAAACGCCGGCAGAAGTCTCCGGCGGTGGTGGGATTGGGTA
>JAJZKY010000762.1 GCA_021803885.1 Planctomycetota bacterium | reverse complement strand
TTCAAATACATCCCGGCACCGAGGCCAGCTCCACGCGATTCGTCCGGGGCGGGCCTTTAGCCTGAACTTTTTTGGCGGCGCGGGGAGATTTTATCATTTTTTTCTTTGCGGGCATGGAAGCTCCAACAACGTATTGTCAATCTTGGGAACCGCCCGAATACGCGCAGGATTACCCTGCGAAGGCGCAGTTCCGAGCAAACTATGTATGTTATCGGTTTTTTTGCGATAAGTCAATCGTCAAGATTTTCGAATGTTGTTGCCCGAATGGCTCTGGTCAAAGAGCGGGGTTCGGCTATAATACGTCACGTGTCGTACGCGCTGGACATGGTTGATGAACCCCGCTTTTCCTGCGAACCTCGCGCGGCAAGGCGACCGCTGCTGGTGCGAGGCTTCTCGGCGTTTCTTTTGCTGGTGTTCGGAGGAATGCTCGGTGTCGGGATGTATTTGAAGCCCAGCTTGGGCGGCTTGGCCACCCACACCCAGCTTGGCCTGCCGCCCTGCGGTTTTTACACTCGTTACGGCGTTCCCTGTCCCACCTGCGGCTACACTACGGCTGTAACACACGTGGCGCACGGTCAATGGATCCAGGCGATTCAGACGCAACCGGCCGGCGCGGCGGTCGGCTTTGTGGCGGTGGCGGCGGTGGTTCTGGGTATATTGGGGCTGGTCACGGGGCGGTGGTACGGTCCGTCGCTGTTCTGGCTGGGCTGGCACTGGAAAAAGCTGCTCGCGGCGGCTTTGCTTGTAATTCTTCTGGCCTGGGGCTACAAAGTGCTCGTCATGAGCGCGGGGTTCGGACACACTTGGTGAAATCTATAATTATGAGAAATATAACGCATAATGGCCGGACGCCGAAGATTCTTTCTCCGGCCGCTCTGGCGCTTTCCGGTGTCTTGTTCCTGCTGCTTCTGACCGTCGGCGGGTGTGGTTTTCTGGCCATGGCGACCCATAATGTCGTCGGCTCCAAAGTCGCCGCGTCTTATGCGGGGCTGGCCAAACACAGCGTAGCCATACTTGTTTACAGCGACGACGCGACCACATTTATGTATCCGCAGGCGCGGCGGGAAGTCTCATCATTCCTCACGCAGCAACTGGAAAAGCATCTGCCGACGGCTCGTCTCCTGGATTACCACCGTGTTCTTGCTTACCAGAACGGCGATCCGAACTGGGAAGCGCTGCCGATCAAGACGATTGGGCGGCATTTTTCCGTGGATCGTGTGATCTATATTGAGCTGATCGATTATTCCGCCCATGCCCCCGGCGAGCAGCGCCTGCTCCGGGGGCATATCAAGGCCAATGTGTACGTTTACGACACCCACCTGCCCGGGGACGGGCGTGTCTTTTCCACCACTCTCAACGTCTATTGGCCCAGGAACGCGCCGGAACCGGTTTTTGACTCCGACGCCAATCTGGTCCGCATGAACACCCTGACCCGCTTCAGCCGCGATGTGGCGCGCTGTTTCTATAACTGGCGGTATTATGGAAGCGCGCCGCATGGCTAGGATATTCTTGAAAGACCGTCCCCCGCCTCTCCCGTCTGCGGCGCCGCGGGGTGCGCGGCATCCTTCCGCATTTTTTCGACTTTGCCGGGGCGCGGTTGGCCGGGCGGCTTCGCTGTTTTTTCTTTCCTGGATCGCCGCTGTGCCGGGTTGTCAACTGGCGTATCTCGTCGGCGGCAACGGAACCGCGCCGGCGGCGTTTGTCATACCTAAAAAAGACCGCGTTCTGGTGCTGGTCGATGAGGCCGCCGACAGCCCCATGAGCATCCATGCCGTCGCCGGGCTGATCGGGGCTGTCAACACGCAACTCTATGCGCACCGGGTGGCCGGACAATTGGTTCCTCCCTACCGCGTCATCGGCTTGCAGAGGTCCAATCCCGTTCTCTACCGGAAAATGGGTATTGCCGATATCGCCCACGCCCTCCATGCCGATATTGTAGTATATATATTTGTTAGAAAATTTGACGTGCAATTTGTCAGCGATCGGCAGGTCACGCGGGGGTTCGCGCAGGTTCTGGTCAAAGTGGTCGGCGCCGCGGGAAAACGACTCTGGCCGCTCAACGCGACGCCTGGCCGGGCGATTGCCGTGCGCGTGGCCGCCAATTTCGCCATGACCCAGAGCCCCGCCGTGGTCGAGGAAAATTTAATTGCCCAGATCGCCGCCCGTGTGGCGGAAATCTTTTATGCGCACGGTTACAGCTACACCCCCGGCCGAAATTAATAATTGCATCAGCCATGGTGCCGGCTCCATATATACTCCACGCGTTCCCCATCCCCATCGGGATTGGTTACTATCCGGGGTTAACCGGTGAGCCTGCTCAGCGCGTCACCAATTCCTACAACGGCCTGGGCCAATTGACGCAGCAGTACCAGGCCGTCTCCGGTGCGGTGGACACCAGCACCACACCTTCGGTACAATACACCTATTCGGATCCGTCGAATGGTTCGAGGTTAACCAGCATGGTCTATCCCAACGGCCGAAAGATTGACTATAACTACAGCGGAACCAACGCCAATTCCGCACTCGACAACGCCATCGGCCGCTTGGATGCGATTATCGATGACGCCACGGGAATCGTCCTTGAACAATACAGCTACCTCGGCCTGTCCACCATCGTGGCCCGCAACCATCCGCAAACCGGGATCGACTTGACCTATATCGGCGCGGCGGGTTCCATCGGCGCCGGCGGCGATCAGTATGTCGGCCTCGATCAGTTTGGCAGAGTGGTCAACCAGAACTGGGTCAACTCCGCAACGGGCGCATCCGCCGACAATTTCACCTACACCTATGACGCCAACTCCAACGTCACGGCCAGGAACAACGTGTTGGATTCGGCCTACTCGCAAACCTTCACCTATGATCCGTTAAACAGACTGCAAAGCTCCACGCTCGGCGGTGCGGCGTCTCAGAGTTGGACGCTCGACAGCCAAGGCAACTGGTCCAGCTTCACCAGCAACGGCACAACCCAGACCCGCACCGCCAATGCCCAGAATCAGATCACATCCATCAGCGGCACGTCGGCTACGCCGACGTATGATGCGAATGGGAATATGACCACGGATCAGAGCGGGAACACGTACACGTACAATGCG
>JAJZKY010000761.1 GCA_021803885.1 Planctomycetota bacterium | reverse complement strand
TAACATGCCTCCCTTTGGCTGATAATAGATCATGGGTGATTCCACTGATAGACCCGAGTCGGTCGAAACTACTGTCGTCATTTCACTCCCACTTCCTCCCCAAGGTCATTCCAAATATTCTCGTAAAGGCGCTGATAGCGACTATCACTACGGATACGCCCGGCTCCACGAGTCCGCGGCAGGTCTACCTCGTACTCGTGTTTAACGGATGCAGGGCGGCGCGAAAAGAGCACTACTCGATCGGCGAGAGTCAGTGCTTCCCCAAGATCGTGAGTTACTAGCAGCACCGTTCCGGAGAATTCCGATAGAAGTTCTAAGAGAAGATCCTGCATAGCAATACGTGTTTGGGCATCCAAGGCTGCGAATGGTTCGTCCAGCAACAGAAGGTTGGGTCTAGTCACAAAGGTCCGCGCCAACGCCACTCGTTGGCGCATTCCTTGAGACAGTTGGGATCGGTAGCGATGGGAGGCATCTGCCAGCCCCACCCGTGAGAGGGCTTCTAACGCTCGGGTATGCTGCTCTTCCTTATTAACTCCCCGCAAAGCCAGGGCAAGCTCCACATTGCCCAACGCGTCCTTCCAGGGTACCAGTCCATCTCTGGCGAAGGCGTATGCACTGCCGGGCTGACCCGCTATCGGAGGGGCACCTCTTACGAGGATGGTTCCACTATCGTATCGCTCAAGGCCAGCCACCATATTTAAGAACATTGTCTTACCGCAGCCGCTAGGACCTATTATTGCGACACATTCTCCCTCTCTGACCTCCAGGTCCACTTCATCAAGGATCGCGAATTGTCCATCGGCACTGTCTACATGCCGACATACTTTTGACGCGAAGATAATTGAACCTTCCGTCTTTGCGACCATATCGCGCCCTCCTGTCATGTGGACAGCTTCAAGCGAAGTAGTAGTGACTCCCAATGTACTTTCGTGAAGTATTTCATGGGCTTCCATCACCTATGGATCCTCCTCTCCGGTTTAGGATCCCGCCAGGCTGCGCACCGCTGCTTCGCTCGCGGGCGTACCCGCAGAATATATGTTGCTCAAGCTCAGCGGTTGCGTGAGGAAGTGATACTTAGTGTCAAACTGGTTCCAAGCGTTCAAAGAGGTCGCACTGTAGGCAGCCGTTGCAATAGGAAGGTTAGCTTTCGTAAAAGCGGCCAGGTCATTTTGAGGGACAGCTACGCCAACAACTGAAGAATAAATCTGTTCCACAGCGGAGAGGTTGGCAGATTCATGCATCCAGACATCTGCTTCGGCAAAGGCCCTTCGAAGCCCTGATATGACCTTGGGATGGCCAGCGATGTAGGACTTAGTCGCCCACTCCCCGACATAGTCCGTATTGGCAATAGATGGCGGTCCCTCGCCCTTGCGTAGGTCGACGAGTATGTGTGCCTTCCCAGACAGGACTGCAGCTGTCGGAGTTGGATCATAAAGTAGGTCGGCGGACACCAGCCCATTCTCCACGGCCGCTAGACCCGTGGCAGGCCCTCCTACTGCGACAAAAGTTACGGCTGACGGCGACAGACCAGCGTTCCCGAGCATCGCCTCCATCAGAGCCTGGCCAGCCGACCCGAGCGCTGTCACCCCTATTTTCTTTCCTGCAAGGGCCTTGATCGACTGTGGGTATGGCGCCGATGATTGAACGGAGTTATTTACGATTAATTCGAAGATTTGCTTTGTTTGACCGGCAAATACTTCGACGGGAAGGCCCTTTTGAACGAATGGCAGGATCGCATCTGGCGAAGCGGAAAGTATATTAATGCTACCACCAGCCAGCGCAGCGGCACCAGCGGGAGAAGAGTTGATTGGCACCAGAACCGCCTTGATACCATTCTTAGCGAAAAACCCTTCTTGCTGGGCCACATAGGTAACCAGATTAACTATGGTTCCCGGATACACCTGAAGCAACACGGTACTAGTGGCCGTGGGCGCTGTAGAGCTAGTTGTCGCGGAGGCGGACGTACCCGTACTACTGCCACATGCACTTAATAGAGCTGCGGCCGCACCAATTAGCGTGAATGATACTGCGGCCGCCCTATTTCCGCGTCGCCGATGTAATTTGTGAACGCTTCTGTCACCTTTGGCTTTGGATACGTTCGGTCTACCATGAGTCGTTATGCCATGTTCGCTGTTCATCAGATCCCCCCTTTAGGATTTGCTCTATTATCTCTATTTTCAGATCACGCCATTCGCTGAGCTGCCTCAGCCAGTAATGATCTAGCTATCACTAATTTCTGTATCTCGTTAGTGCCTTCTGCGACAACCATTTGTGGAGCATCGCGATATAAGCGCTCCACAATGAAGTCTTTTGTGTATCCGTATCCACCGTGGATCCGCATGGCAGAAATGGTCACACGCAAACACATTTCGCTGGCAAAAAGCTTTGCCATACCCACCTCTGCATCTGCTCGTCCCGTCCGATCTCTAGTGGAAGCCGCAAATTCGAGGAGCGATTCGGCAGCTTTTAGGTCAGTAGCCATTTCGGCGAGCATGAACTGAATAGCTTGATGCTGTGCTATCTGCTTACCAAAGGTCTCACGTTGTAATGCATAGAGCGTTGCCTCGCTGACCGCAGCACGAGCGACACCTACTGCTCGGGCTGCTACGTTGATACGGCCGATCTCGCTTCCCGCCATAACTTGATAGAAACCAGCACCGGGGCTTCCCCCGAGTAGATTTGTGACCGGACAACGGTACCCATCTAGCACAAGTTCGACGGTCTCGATACCGTTATAGCCAAGCTTTTCAATATGGCGAGGGGTAGTCATCCCTGGGCCACGTTCGGCGATGAGCAAACTTAGGCCGCGATGACGCGGTTTTTTTTGCGGGTCCGTGACCACCAGCAGAAGCACTATACCCGCTCGTTCGCCATTAGTAATGAACATCTTTGTGCCATCTACAACGTAATCATCGCCGCTGAGAACGGCTGTAGTCCTTATAGCGGCGACATCGCTGCCGGCATTGGCCTCAGTCATGGCTAGAGCACCGCGGATTTGACCCTCTGCCATGATTGGCAGGTAGTGTTCCGTTTGATCCGACGTACCGAACTGCTCAATTAGATATGCGGCAATGGTGTGATCTGAAAATAGAGATAATAG
>JAJZKY010000760.1 GCA_021803885.1 Planctomycetota bacterium | reverse complement strand
GAGCGTGGCTGATCGCGCTCAGTTGCAGGCCGTCATTCGTGAACGGGTCGCGGATGCGGATACGGTGGAGATCATGGAGTGCGAATTTGAGAAATGCGCGGCGGTATAGACAAAGGGCGCGCAGGGTTCGCGTTTTCTGCGACCAATCGTTCATGCGCCGCATCTAGTATGCTGGAGAGTCGTAGCAGGGAAGGGCGCATCTTCAACCCTCACCAATTTTCCCAGGAGGAGTTTTCATGGCAGGACTGGCAGTACACGAAGTAAGCGATGCAACATTTGAGGCAGAGGTTTTGCAGTCGGCCCAGCCCGTTCTGGTGGATTTCTGGGCGGCGTGGTGTGGCCCGTGTCGCGCGCTGGCTCCCATTGTGGATGAGATTGCCCAGGAGTATCAGGGCAAGCTCAAGGTGATGAAGATGGACGTGGACAGCAATTCCGCCACGCCGATGCGCTATGGCATCCGTGGCATTCCCGCGGTGCTGATCTTCAAAGGCGGCAAGGTCGCGGAGCAGATTGTGGGCTTCGTCCCAAAGGATACGATCAGCAAGTCGTTGAACAAAGTGGTCGTTTAAGAAATTTCTGGACCAATCTGGCCCGGTGCCGAGTGCCTCAGATTCTTCTCCCCCACTCAAGCCAAACTTCGGCTTGAATTGATGGGATAAGGACGAAGGCTTCAGCGATCCATTAGGCTTTGGCATTGAGGGTCAGAGCTGCTGGATCAGGAGAAGCCTTCTATGAAAATTATAGGTTGTGATTTCCATCCCGGTTGGCAACAGGTGGCAGTTTTCGATGCCGAGACCGGCGAAGTAACGGAACAGAAGTTGGGCAACGGAGATGGCGAAGCGGAACGATTCTATCGCGCGCTGGAGGCGCCAGCGCTGCTCGGCATCGAAGCCTGCGGCAACAGCCAGTGGTTCCTGGATCTGCTGGAGCGACTGGGCCACCAGGTCTGGGTCGGAGATGCAGCGCAGATTCGCGCCAGCTATGTGCGCAAGCAGAAGACCGACAAGCGCGATGCCGAGCACATTCTCAAGCTGTTGATCGAGGGGCGGTTTCCCCGGTTGTGGACACCGAGCGCCAAGCAGCGCGACCTGCGCCAGTTGCTGGTGGGGAGGCGGCACAGAGCGTGACCCGGTTGGATGATGGATTTCGCAAGCAGTATCAGGCGCGTTGCCACCGTAAGCCGAAGGGCGTGGCCAAGGTGGCGGCGGCCAGGAAGTTGGCCGTGCGACTCTACTGGATGCTGCGGCAGAACGTTGGCTATCCAGAGATCGCCCATATCGAGAGCAGCCCGCGGGTGGCCCGGGTCGGCGCAAGCCAGACCGATGAATTGATTGGGCGCTCTCGCATCCAGCAGTAGGCTGGATGTCCGCATGGAAGCATCCTGGCCGCAGTTGTGGCCGTATCGATGGTTGGTGGGGCGTAGCAGCCCACCGTTTGGTGATGCAGCGTGAATCGAACCGGAGCTCTGGCCCTCAACCTCTCTGGCTACGATAGCGATGCAGCCGCAGCGCACAGCAAAACTGTGCCTTGACATTGCCTTCGTCCTTATCGAGGGCCACCCGGCTATTCTGCGTGCCGACCTATGGCTGGTAACGCCAGAGGTCGTCGAAGCCGCCGCCGCTGAAGAGCCAGAGGTTGCCGCTGCTGTCGATCCAACTGACAGAACCAGATCGCGCTCCAGGAATGTTCGTGGCAGCGGCGACACCCATCGTGCCGTAAACACTCACGAGACCGCTACCGGTGTTCATGTCCACAGCATTGGCCCCGCTCATCCACGTCCATTCCTTGGTTGTGGGATCAAACTTCCACAGGTCGTTGGGGGTAAGGGTGAGGTTGAGGTTGCCTTGCGCGTTCAGCAAACCACCACTGCCTCCAAAGAGCCAGAGGTTGCCGCTACTGTCTGTCCAACTCGCAGACTGTTGCCGTGCCCCGGGGACGTTGGACGCATCAGGAACACCCTCCGTGCCGTAGATGCCCGTTGCACCCGGAGTGCTGCTTCCGCTTATCCACGTCCATTCCTTGGTCGCGGGGGTGAACTCCCACAAATCGTTGAGGTCGCCGTCCTGACCAATAAGCCCCGGTTGGCCACCGAAGAGCCAGAGATTGCCGCTGCTGTCTGCCCAACTCATAGAATATGTCCGGCCTCCGGGAACATTGCTGGGACTGGCGCTACCCAGCGTGCCGTAAACGCCCGGCACATTCGCCGCAGTGCTGCTTCCGCTTACCCACATCCACTCTTTGGTCGTAGGGTTAAACTCCCACAGGTCGTTGAGTGAACCTAGCATGCCGCCGCCCAAACCACCGATACCACCAGAACCGCCAGAATTCCCAGAACCACCAAAGAGCCAGAAATTGCCGCTGCTGTCTGTCCAACTGACAGCACCCATCCGGCCTCCGGGAACATTGTTGGGACTGGCGGTATACAGCGTGCCGTAGACGGCCGTTGCATTCGCTGCTACGCTACTCCCGCCCACCCACATCCATGCTTTGGTCGTGGGGTTGAACTCCCACAGGTCGTTAAGGTCGCCTCCCGCTCCAGTCGAGTCCATACCCTCCCCTCCAAAAAGCCAGAAGTTGCCGTTGTGGTCTGTCCAACTGACGGCGGAGTCTCGTGCTCCCGGTATGTTCTTGACAGAAGGGACACCAAGCGTCCCGTAGACACCAACTGCATTTGCCGTGTTACTCCCGCCCACCCACATCCAAGTATTTTCCGTGGGGTTGAACTCCCACAGGTCGTTGAGACTACCGCCTGTGCCGGTTGAATCAATACCCATACCTCCGAAGAGCCAGAAGTTGCCACTGCTGTCCGTCCAACTGACAGCGGAGTTTCGCGCTCCCGGCATGTTTGTGGTGGAGGGCGTGTTTTGCGTACCATAAGTGCCCTGCGCGTTCGGCGTAGTGCTGCCGCCCATCCACGTCCATTTTCCTTGGGCTGCGCCGACGGCATTTGGCGTGCTGCTCGCGCTCCCACCACAGGCGGTGAGGAGCAGCGAAATAGAGAGAGCAAAGATCGCGGATAGGCTCAGCAGCGCGCGCAGCAAGACTTTGGGGAGACGATGGGAAATGGGCACTTGGGCACCTTTCAGATACTTGGGAGTAGAGACGG
>JAJZKY010000759.1 GCA_021803885.1 Planctomycetota bacterium | reverse complement strand
CATACGGCGAGTTTGCCCGGACGCTGCTTGAGTTGGTCGTCGAACTGTGGTCTGTCTGCGAACCGCTCTCCGTTGAAGCATATGAAACCGCCTCTCTGAACGTTGACTGCGTGCCGCGGGTCGGATTTATCACTACCTAGGTGGGCTCAAATCCAATCGTTGTGAGCTAATCGACGAACAATCATCCAACGACCGACGAATTTAGGAAATAGCGCCTTTCGATTCGGCCGAGTATGCTCCGATAACCAGCTCTCGGAAATTCTCTGGAATCGAGTCTTGGGGGCAATACCATCTGCCTATGTCCAGGTTCCGCCTTCGGCATTCTAAAATGCATGCTGGTAGACTGGATAATCTCTTAGAGCTCCTTCTTTAGGGCGAGCTTGCTGTTCAGGATTACATCCGCGAACCCGTGAATCAGGTGCGGTATCTCGCGCGCGGCGAAACTCGGTTTTGGTGATTTAGGGCTTGGAGACAGTCAGCGGAGTGATGAGGGCCACGTCCGGTTCGACCAGCCTGCCTATCTGGCCTGACTCGGCGCTAAACGGAGCGCCCACTGCGAAGTGCCTCTTCCAGTTGGCACCAATCCAAGCCGTGCCCTGGTTCGCTAGCTTCGCCGCCATCGCGACCAGCACCAAGGAGCAAACAGTATAGGAGTCGAGGACCTCGTGCGTCCATCTGCGCCTTCGATGGTCGTCGCCTCCAGCCTCGAACTTGCCCCTCAGCAGGTGGGCTATCTGTCCCGCCTCCACGCCTGTCCTCTTCTTTACGGGCTTCCCCGCGATGCCTCGGGCGATTCCCGCGATGGTGGCGAGGAGAGCGTTAGGGCCGAGGCCAGCTTCGACCCTGAGGGCCCAGGCGGCCTGGATGGTGCTCGCGTCGGGCACCTTACCCGGCAGCTCACGAAGGGCCTTGCGGACGACCTCTTCTGGGAAGTCGTCTCTGAAATGCCCGTCCAGCGTGGTCTGAGAGGATACGCGGAGTATGTCGAAGGCCGTCTCCGAGTCGACGACGAAAGACGCGTAATCGCGAGCGTACCCAAGGTAGAGCATCGCTCGCCACCCCATCAGGTGCATCCCCTCACCAGCGGGATGGGGCATCCTCTCGCCTTGGTTGTCGAGCTCGACGCGCGAATATGGCAGCGTGCCGGGCACGTATCCGCGGTACGGCCTGTCCAAGGGGAACACGTACGGCATTGCAGCCCTCTTCCTCCCCGGCAGCCGGGGAGGAAGCTCTCCCAACTCGAAAGTGGGAGCCTTCATAGACTGCAGCTCTTCCGCTCCTAGGATGCCCGCGGCAAGGGCCCTCGCCACGGGAGGCGGCACAGCGTTCCCCACAAGGCGCTGATTGTCGGCCGCTCCAACTCCCCAGAATTGGAAGGTTATCGGGAAGCCCTGCAGGCTGGCGCATTCACGCGGCGTGGGAATCCTGTACTTGCTCCCGACCCTAGGGTCGCGGATTATCAGGCTGGCTCTGCTCGACTTGGACGCCGTGGCTGCGATGGTCCTGCTCGGAACGTCCAAATTGTCTGGAAAACGCATCCTGCCATACCACGGGTGATAGAGCTTGGCTTGCTTCGCCATCTCGGCCTGGGTCCGGCCGAGGCTGGTGTCGAAGTAGTGATCAGTGAGGTCCGACTTGGAGATTATGACTCCCTCATAGAGAGGATCCGAGACCTTCCCGCGGACGTTGTCCGCCCTAGGTCCGAAAGGCTGCGGCAGGCCGAAGATGACCTTCTTCATCGGGACCGGGGGCGAGGAGGCCTCGGTCGGGGAGGGGAAGTTACCCGAGAACATCCTTAGCCTGCTCTGAGGGACACCGAACTCGGCTGCGTTCAAGACCTTCACCACTGGAAGGTATCTGTCCACGTCCGCCTGGGTAATCGTCGGGTGCGGAGACTGCGTTGCACGCTGGAGGATCGCCCTCAGGTTAGGGACGTTCTCCATAATCCAATACTTCGGCTTGACGACCCTGACGGCGTCAAGGAATTTCTTCACAAGGGCGAGCCCAGCCGCCAAGTCTCCATTCCCTCCTTTATTGGCCAAGGAGAAGTGGGTGCAGGGCGGCCCGCCGACTAGCACGTCGACCGGCTCGAGCTGGCTCGGGTCGAAGTCGAGGAGATCTGCCCTGACAGCCCGGGCCTGCTTGAAGTTGTGTCCGAAAGTCGACACGGCGGGCGGCCAGTTGTCGACCCCCCAAGAGACCTTGAACCCTGCCTGCCTGAAGCCTTCAGAGAACCCTCCCGCGCCGCAGAAGAGGTCCCCAACCGTCAGCTGGCCCTTCATGATCCCCGACCCAATTCCAAGAAAAGCGCTCTCAGCTGCAACAGCGGCCCCGTCTTAATCCTAATCTGGTTCCACCTTTAAGCGTAAACGGAGTCGGCCTCCCGGGTGCCCACGCGCACCTGAGAGAGGACCCGCTCTGCGCAGGCCCGAGGGTCTGACCTCACCTCGTGCTCCCACAGCTCGACCACCTTCCAGCCCATCGACCGCAACTCCTCCCTGTTGAGCCTGTCTCTTTCCACGTTCCTTGCGAACTTCCGCCTCCAGAAGGCGGCATTGGTCCTGGGAACAGGCGACGCGTCAACGGGGCACCTGTGCCAGAAGCAGCCATGGACGAAGACGGCGACCTTCTGCTTCGGGTAGGCGAAGTCAGGACGACCGACCAAGTCGGTCTTCCGAAGCCGCTTACGGAGGTATTTGGCGAGGAGGAGCTCAGGCCTCGTCCCCGAGGCCACGTTAGAGCGCATGGACCTCGATACCGCCATCGACTTGGCGGTGGGAGACCTGCCCACGGGCTCGGATAGGTACGCCCGGCGAAGCCGCTTGGCCATCGGTGGCCTCCAGGCCCTGCCGACTTTAAGAATGGAGCCCCCCCTCCACGCGACCACGTGACGACCATCCCACTCGAAGGCAGGGTCATGAGAAGGAAGGGCGACGCGCAGTCCCGGTATGTCGTCGTGACGACCGCCGTGGGCAACCGCGCTTCGGAGACGTCTGTCCATGTAGCCAGAATCAGCGCGTCGCCCATGGCATTCGAGAGGATTCCGCTCGAGGAGCTGGAGGAAGAGACGCCAGGCGCTCCGCTCGGAGGCTGGGAGGCGGTAGCCC
>JAJZKY010000758.1 GCA_021803885.1 Planctomycetota bacterium | reverse complement strand
GAGATGAAAAATGGAAAGTTAAAACTGAAGGTGCCGATCAAAAGCAGCATGACCAGGATGGCTCGAATGTCTCGATGCCTGCCCGCGTAGCGAAGTCCTTCCCTGAATCCGGAGGTCGAGCGATGCGCTCGGGCGCTTGTGCGCAGTTCGGAGAGACGGAAGAAGTTCATCGAGACCAGAACCGCCCCGAAGGAGAGCCCATTCAGGAGAATCGCCCATCCGGTGCCGATCTTTGCGATGAGCAGACCCGCGATTGCGGGACCGATCATCTGGGCAGCGGTAAAGGACGTTGAGTTGAGAGCCACGGCGTTCGGAAGGTCGCCGTCACCAACCATCTCGGCCACGAAGGTCTGCCGGACAGGAGCATCGAGCGCCGCGGCAGAGCCAGACAGGAAAGCGAACAGGTAGACATGCCAGAGCCGAACGACTCCTTCCAGGGTGAGGACGCCGAGGAAGATCGCAAGCATGCCCATAGCCGCCTGAGTAAACATCAGGAGCCTGCGCTGATTCAAGCGGTCTGCAGCCGATCCCGTCCATGGCAGGAAGAGAAGCTGCGGAGCAAACTGCAGGCCCGTGACCACACCCAGTGCCGAAGCATCATGATGGGTCAATTGCGTGAGCACCAGCCAGTCCTGCGCGATGCGCTGCATCCAGGTTCCGACGTTGGAGACCAGAGCGCCAGCCGTCCACAATCGGAAGTTGAAGCTCCTTAAGGAGCGGAACGTGCCGGATGCAGGATTGGTTATGCGCGCGTTGATATGTTGCCCCCGTGGAACTGACCGAAGTTTCGCGCGCTGAATATGCCGATAAGCATCACTCCAAGACCGAACGAAAGGAAATGAATCCACGACCTCAGATGAAATTCTCCGACATGTACGACGAGCAGATAAGCGATGCCCGCGTTGAAGCTGCCCCAAAGAACATTGACGGTTGAAGAGGAGAGACCTTTCCCCGGCGGTGTTGCGAAAGGACTTTGAAAGGCGCGCCCCATCATGCCCGAGACAAAATGAGGGACGGCGTTGGCCGCAAACGCGCCGCCAAAGAAATACGAGACAAGATGAAGCCAGTTCATGCTGTAACGCTCCTTTGCATAAGCAGAGAGATGATCTCCTGCGTGGTGCCCGTCTCTCCAAGCCGAGGGAAGATGTTCCGGACGCTGTGCTCGTGCGCCTCGATGCTTCCATCGGTCATCGCATCGAGGGCAAGAGTCACATGGAAGCCCTGTTCGTAGGCCTGGCGTGCAGTTGCCTCTACGCCGACGGATGTTGCAACCCCGGTCAGGACGACCTGGGTTACGCTCTTTGCCTTAAGCCTGGATTCCAGGTCTGTTGCTGTGAATGCGCCCCAAGTGCGTTTGGTGACGACTATGTCGCTCGGTTGTTGCCCCAGCTCGGGAAGAAGCTCAGTCCAGCCCTCGGCAAATGTCTGGCTGCTGCGTGACGCCTGTTCCGTTCGTCCTTGGGGCCGTCCAGCAACATTGACCAGCACAACGGGCAGGTTCTTTGCTCGAAAAGCCTCGATCAATTCCCGTGTCCGCTCAACAATTCCCGAGAGCGGATGGATGAGGGGATAACTGGCTATACCTTTCTGCAGGTCGATGACGATCAATGCAGTGACAGGATCGAGAGTGGTCAGGGGCATTGTTTGTTCTCCAGGAATAGAGTGGGCGTTACACGGCGGGAGAGAGCAGATCAATCCTCAATGAGCGTCGTAAGCAGCCGGAGAGCTTTGCGTAGTTTCTCCTGCTCGTGAACAGAGAGCTTTTGCGAGATTCTTCTAGTCAGCCAATCTTGCCTCGCAGCGCGAGCTTCCCTCAGCCACCTGAGGCATTTGGGAGTCAGAGACATCAGAGTCTGCCGGCCATCGTCAGGGTCTGGATCGCCACCGACCATACCTGCTTCCAGGAGCGGCGTGATCACAGCACTCATCGATTGCGGGCGCATGCCTTCGGCTCGCGCGAGGCTGGACACGGTAGCCGGCCCGCTTTCTTCCAGGCGCAGCACAACGGATACCTGCGATGGCGTCAGGTCGCTCTGTTCCCCTTCTGCGCGGAGGCGCCGCTTAACTTTGCGGAATACCGTACGAATCTCAAGGGCGACGGTGGAAGCGAGTTCGGTTTCCGGAGAAGGTGTTGGTTGGCTCACGGAACAAGTATTTCATATATGCAGGCAATCTGTACAGCTTATCTGTATATATGCAAATGGAGCCCTGTCGTTGATCCCCCGTCGAGAGTCGCATGTCTCAGCCAGTGCAAATCGTCAAATCGCTCTTCCAGACGAAAGACGAAATAGGTACCGGGATGTCTTTGGGTTGTATCTGCAGTGCCCGGGAGTGGAGTTGTCGTTTGGCGAGCTGGGAGCGGGCACTGCAGATACAACGACTTGAAGGAAGCCGCCCCGGATGGAGGCAGCTATGTCAATTCAATCGGATTCTTGTCTTGAGTGTAGGAGTGACGGGCTGGCTGGGGGCCTGACGAGGTGTGTTGACGCGGCGAAGAGCACTTTAGGAAGTGATCTGGAGAAGATGCGATGGGCAGTCGTGACCGCGGAAAGTAGCGGCGAGGCAGGGGTTTGCTGAGCATGCGGTTGGGGCACGAAGAGAGCGGTGGCTGGAGATAGGGATTCATGCTGAGCTCCGGAGATGGGGAGGGGCGCGAAGGAGAAGTTGAGCGGCAGAGATGCGTTCGAGGAAGTGCATAGCACCGCCGCAGACGGGGCAGCGCCACAAGGGTGCAGCCGGTTCGACAGGTTGTGATGTGGTTGCAGAGGTGCTCCCTGTTGAGTCATGCAACAGTCGCCGGCAGAGGGGCAGCAAGCGGGCGCGGCGTCGGTTGGCGAGAAATCCGAAGTTGCGGATGCGGACGAAGCCGCGGGGGAGCAGGTGCAGCAGGAAGCGGCGCAGGAACTCGTCGACGGGCAAGGTCATGAGTCTTTTCTTGTTGCCGTGAGCTGAGTCGCGCCAACGAAAGGTGACGTCGTTGTCCTCCAGCGCGATGAGTCTGTGGTTGGAAATCGCCACGCGATGGGTGTAGGCGCCGAGATAGCGCAGGGCGTGTTGGGGTCCGCCGAAGGGACGCTTGGCATAGACGACCCAGTCGTGACGGAAGAGGGTTC
>JAJZKY010000757.1 GCA_021803885.1 Planctomycetota bacterium | reverse complement strand
TTTTTGCAGAAAGTGAAGGCTTTGCTGCCTGCTGCCGCTGCAGCGAAGGCGCCGGCCAAGTCACCGCCCGCCAAGGCAGCCTAGAGTGCCCTGCAGTGCAACTTATACGTATAGCGACATGTACAATCGCTCCTCTTGCGTGCCTTCCAGCACTGAAGCACCGCCAAGCTGAGGATCTTCTACTCCATTTCCCGGCGCCCTGATACCCCTGATCGCCTGATTGTCCGCGCCCATGCCCTCATCTTCCCGAGGACTCAACGGCCCCCTGCCCCCACCCTGTGCCAGAGGTCCTTCCCTCGATGGATTTGCATTCTCGCCCATCACTCCAGGCGCCAAAGAGTTTCCAGGTCCAGCTAGGTTGTTAGCAGGCTCCGCGAGTCCATCGCTGGGGGGCTTCGCGGGTCCAAGGTTCGGTACATCGCGGTTCAGTAGACGAACTTCTTCGGAGATCTGGGCGGCTCGCTGGTGTCGTGATGGGCCTCGCTGTGGCTCTACTCTGCATCAGCATCCGACAACAATCGAGCCAAGACATCGGATACGTACGATTATTTGGCGTGCCACTATCATTGCCTTTCCCAGGACGGTCGTTCCGTGATGCTGAGCCCGGCTTACCAGCGCGCCGATGCAGCGAGGCATGGAAGCACCGCACGCACTTCCCACTTTGCTGACATTGTCGCCGTAACAGCTGCCGCTCCGCCGAGCTCAGCAAGTACCATGTATTCCTTGATAACATAACGTGTGGGAAGAAGGTGGGTTCTCGGTGCTCGACACCCATTGGATGGCAGTTCATGGCGGGGCTCCTTCCCCTTTAGGGAGGCACGGTGGCTCGCTGGACTCGGCTCAACTCACCATATCACCGTTTCAACAATATTGACATGACATACGGACGCACGAATCTTTGGGTTTGGGCGCAAATCCCTAACATTATTACAACACCACTCTCGCCAGCGCTCTTATTTGCATCTTGTGACTGGATTAGAGACGCGCAACGGGCAACAAGCTGAGTGGCCCGCAACAGACCTAACAACACCTATATTATGGCATCCCCTGGTCGACGCTCTGTTCCCCTTCCATGTACCCGCGAGCCTCGTCTGATCCTGGTCTTATTTCTCCACACCCCGGCTTACAGCCATTGGCAGCCACTCGTTGGCCCCACGAACTCAGGCATCAGTGTGTCAAGGGTAGTCTTGACCTTTCCAGGCGCCTGCGCATTTCCCAGCTGTGTGCTGTCAATGGCACTGCAATAATCTCTCTCTTTCTCTCCCTCTCCCGCCTCGCAGCCTCAGAAGCCCGTGAGATAAATGTCGTGTGACAACACTCGGCCTCAAAGCATTCCGCCACAGCCATATGCTCCGGCTCCGCCCCAGTAAAGCTGCATGCGAGCCCAGTCGAAGCATCCATAGACTTGAAGATCTTAGACTTCTTGCTGGCCGCCTTTGACTGTTTGTCAAACTGTTTCATGCTAAGGCTGTTCATCACCTTGCGCTTGACCATGGCGACCGTGGTGATCGCGAGGCACTGCGTGATATTAGCAAGTCGCAATAGGGGCGCAGTGAAAGCGTAAGATATAATGTTGTTGAAAATAAAGTGAATGGCGCAAGCAGTTGAGGACCGTACTATGCCGAAACGTATCTGTCGACGCATTCGTTTCAGTTGCAAGCGAGCGTGATCAGCTCTTCCAGAAGCATCTCCGCCGGCTTGCCGCCGTGCCAACTAAATTCATGACGGCACAAGAGAGGGGTTCCAGACAGTAGCCGCGGAGGCAAGCATAGAGAAGGGGCACAAAAAGGTGCACTGGAGCGATCAAAGAAAGTTCGGCCTTTGTTGACTTCGCAGGCGTTCACATGCCTTTTCTCTTACATATCCACCCGCTTGTTGCTCCCTCGGCCGGCTTGTGCGTGGCACACGGACGAGCGACAGAAGTCATCGCGGAGTTCTGCGGATTGTGTGCGAAGGCCATGGCCCATAAAGCAGCCCGTGATGGGACAATCACGCATGATTTGAGAGCCTGACAGCTGTGGTACGTCGCTCATCGTTATTTTGGGCGCATCGTCCCTAGAGTTGAAGTGCAGCCATAGTTCCATCGACGTCTCGTCGTCAGCATATCTCGACTTTACCTCTCCGCCCATGTTCAACTCCGAATTGCCACCGTTCCGCGCTACCGCCCCATCTTACTGATGACATCTCTATGCGCATCTCGGTCTCTTCCCACCTCGCTCAGTGGCTGGATACTTCTCAAATCACCCACCACGTCCTTTGCCTTCCCAAAATATACTTCTTGCAATAAGTTTCGCATGCGCGTTTCCATATCTTCTACCATGCGACCAATATTCACTACATGGCTCTGCTCAACTTCCGGATCCCGATGTCCAGAGAGCTGGCAATCGCTCTGCGTCTGTCTCGTCAAGTTTCCGGCAAGGTCCAGGTTGTCTACCGTACCTGAGGACAGGCCAAGATCCAAAATGACAGTCGACGTGAGTTTATAGTGGGCCGATCGCTTACCAGCCGCCTCCGTGACTTCAAGCACGTGTATGCTGTCCCAACCTCCCTTGCCACTCCCACTCACGGTCTTCTTGAACAACACCACACCCGCGAACCCTTCCTCTAACGCCCAGAGATAGGCCGAACTCACGCCCCCCTCATAGTACAGCTCCCGGTACACATCGACAGCGGCGTTCAAGCTCTCTTCCATCCGCCGTACCCTACCTCCGGGGACAAGATCTGCGGCGTCTTCCGGGTCTATCGGCGGTTCGAACTCATTGGACCAGGGTGAGCGGTAGGAGTTGCCGTCGCGGTTATAGTCGCAGCAGAGGTAGTTACGGCCAGACTTCTTGCAGCGTTTGGATGTGAGAGCGACATCGACGGAGGAGAGAAGGTCTTCTTCTAGTTCGGGGCGGAGAGAGATGATGCCATTGAGGTTCTGCTGGGTAGAGGAGGGCGGCAGACGGCGGAGGAGGTCGCTGGCGGTCTGTCAGTATTGTAGTTCAGGGATAAGAGGCATGCTTACTTACAGCGCCGCATCAAATGGGTCTGCCATGGTTGTGTATGGTGTCCAATGTAAAGCTTGAGCTCAGCGCCGGATGAAGTGAAGTCGCCTGGGGCGCTGGACAGCGG
>JAJZKY010000756.1 GCA_021803885.1 Planctomycetota bacterium | reverse complement strand
CGTCTCTGGGCCTGAAGTCCGCCCCGGCGGCAAAGCCGCCGATCGAAAAGTCGTAGCCAATCTCGGTTGCGGTCGAATTCTGCGTGCCCCAGGAAATCAGCGGGTCTACGTACACGTTCAAACCGCCGAACTTATGGGATCCATCGGCAGCCGATCCCGCCCCGAGAAGAGCGAAAGGATTGGAGGGGCCCATGGCCAGCAGCGGGGTATCAGCGCCGCCAAGACCGAGCTCTCCACCGCCTGCCGCCCCGTAGCGCAGGTTCGTGATCCGCTCGATGAGGTCCTGCCTGAAAATGTCGGAGGCCGCAAAGCCGAGGTTCGCCAGGGAGGCGGCCATGTCCGGTGACATATGCTGAAACGCGTTGGCAACCTGGCCGGAGGTCCTGAGACTGTCGATGATGTCCAGAACGGTCCCGAGGTCTCCTGTTGTTGTCGAGGAAACATCGTTCAGCATATTGCCCACCTGATGTTGATTCCAGGTAAGGTTCAGCTCCGGGTCGGTGTAATCGCGAACGGCCGTGAGGTCGACCGAGTCGGATGTATACAGGACTTCGGCAAGCACGGTGGGGGTAAAGGTGGCCGGCCCGCCGTAGGAACTGAACCTTCCGGATACGCCGCCTGACGCGTTAAGTACCTGGAAAGTCTCCCCCTCGTAAGGGGTATAGTCGTTTTGAAGCACAGGGGCAATAGTGCCGGCAAGACTGGCCGTTCCGTTCACAGTAACGCGGCCGTAATTCGAGGCCGAGGCGATATTTACCTGCAGAACGCCGGATTTGCCCTGAGTGTAGGACGCGCTGCCGGCGGCTGCGGGAACCTGCCCGCCGCCGGATACCGACAGCGTGCCGCCGTTAAGATTGTATGAGCCGTTTTTAACATACAGCCCGCCCGATATCGCGTTGATGCCGCCGGTCTGCGTGAAGGCGCCACGGCCGCCCTCGCCGATGTATTCGTCGCCGTTCACCTGGAGGTTGCCGCCGCTAAGATCGTACGTGCCGCTCGATCCGCTCGCCTTGCCCAGGACCAGATCGCCCGTCACAATATTTGTCCCGCCGCTCTGGGTGTAACTGCCGGTGCCCGAGTCGCCGATAATTTCATCGGTAGGATCCAACAGGCCGCCGCTCTGAATGAATGTCCCGGAGCCGCCTTCGCCGATGTCCAGGTTGCCGGTCACCTGGAGGCTGCCGCCGCTAAGAGCATAATCACCGCTCGATCCGCTCGCGTAGCCAAGGAACAGATCGCTCGTCACCGTGTTGCTGCCGCCGGTCTGGATGACGGTTCCCGCACCGCCGCCGCCGATCGTTTCAACGGAGCTCGACGCTAGACTGCCGCCGCTCAGGTTGTATGTGCCGCTCGATCCGTTCAAGAAGCCCAAGACGAGAGCTCCAGCCATATCGTCGCCGCCGGTTTGGTTGTACGTGCCGATCATTCCGTTATCCGCGCCCAAGACGAGAAAGCCTACCGTATTGCTGCCGCCGCTCAGGTTGTACGTGCTGCTCGATCCTCTATTGTTGCCCAGGGAGAGAAAGCCCGTAGTATTGCTGCCGCTGGTTTGGTTGAAGCTCCCGCTGCCATACCTCCCGACGAATTCACCGATGCTCGCCGTAAGGTCTCCGCCGCTCAGGTTGTAGGTGCCGCTCGACCCGCTCGCGTAGCCGAGGAAGAGAAAGTCCACCGTATTGCTGCCGCCGGTCTGGGTGAACGTCCCGCTTCCGCTGTCGCCCACGTATTCGCCGCTGCTCGAGGCAAGGCTGCCGCCGCTCAGGTTGTAGGTGCTGCTCGAGCCGCTCGCCGTGGCGAAATTTAAATTGGTGAAGTTAGCGGTACCCCCCGTCTGGTTGAAGGTGGTGAAAGTCAAGGAACCGCCGGTCTGGGTGAACGTGCTGCCTGCGTTCAGGTTGACCGTCCCTGCCGACAGGCTGCCGCCGCTGAGATCATAGGCGCCGCTGCCCCCCGTTGCGTAACCCAAGTCGAGATCGCCCGCCACGGTATTTGTGCCGCCGCTCTGGCTGAACAATCCGCTCCCGCTGTTGCCGATGTATTCGTTGCCGGAGACCGCAAGGGTACTGCCCGAGCCGCTAAGATCGTACGTGCCGTGCGATCCGGCCCAGTCGCCGAGGTTGAGAGCAACCTCGGTATTGCTGCCGCCGCTCTGGGTGAAGCTCCCACTGCCTTCCCAGCCGACGAATTCGCCGCTGCTCGACGCAAGGCTGCCGCCGCTCAGGTTGTACGCGCCGCTCGATCCGCTCCAGATGCCCACGAGGAGATAGCCCGCCGTATTTGTGCCGCCGCTCTGCGTGAAGCTCCCGGCGCCGCCTTCGCCGATATATTCGCTGCGGGAGACCGCAAGCGTGCTTCCGGAGCCGCTAAGATTGTACGCGCCGCTCGATCCGCTCGCTTCGCCAAGCACCAGAGTGCCCGTCACCGTGTGGTTGCCGCCGGTCTGGCTGAAGGTCCCCGCACCGCCGCTGCCGATGAATTCATCGTAGCTCGACGCAAGGCTGCCGCCGTTCAAAATGTACGTGCCGCTCGATCCGGTCACCACGCCGATTTCGAGACCGCCCGTCATATCGTCGCCGCCGGTTTGCTTGTACGTACCGATCGATCCCTTATCCACGCCCAGGACGAGATAGCCCGCCGTATTTGTGCCGCCGCTCTGGGTGAAGCTCCCACTGCCATCCCAGCCGACGAATTGACCGTCGGTCGACGCAAGGCTGCCGCCGCTCAGGTTGTAGGTGCTGCTCGAACCGCTCGCCCGGCCGAGATAAAAATCGGTGAAATTGGCGGTGCCCCCGGTCTGGCTGAAGGTGGTGAAAGCCAAGGACCCTCCCGTCTGGGTGAACGTGCTGCCGGCGTTCAGGTTGATTGT
Organism: Planctomycetota bacterium; assembly: GCA_021803885.1. The sequence continues at coordinate 257 of JAJZKY010000756.1, read as the reverse complement.
CCCTGCCGACAGGCTGCCGCCGCTGAGATCATAGGCGCCGCTGCCCCCCGTTGCGTAACCCAAGTCCAGATCGCCCGCCACGGTATTTGTGCCGCCGCTCTGCGTGAAGGTACCGGCGCCGCTGTAGCCGACGTATTCACCGTAGTGCGACGTAAGGCCGCCGTCGCCGAGGTTGTATGTGCCGCTCGATCCGCCGGCGAAGCCCACAATCAGATAGCCCGCCGTATTTGTACCGCCGCTCTGCGTAAAGGTCCCCT
>JAJZKY010000755.1 GCA_021803885.1 Planctomycetota bacterium | reverse complement strand
GGCGAAGCTCCACACATAAGTTACTGATTCCAGATTCGACAAAAACGCCAAAACCGACAGAACCGACACATTTGGGCACACACTGGGCACAGTTTGGGCACAACGACGTGTCGGCGAACACGCCGTCACCGTTGATGGGGGGCGAAACACCGTATCGGCTCCTATTCGTTCCCGACGCCGGCTGCAATTCTAGCGAGACGGTCCCGGATGGTCGGGACTCTTTCGTTTTCCAGAACAAATCCGGGAAGGACGTCGAGAAAGCGAGCTTCCGACAGCAGGGATTTCGCTGCGGCCGCAAGATAATCGTGCAGGTCCCGCGGGGAGCGAGCGATCTCCCGTAGGAGAGTATCGCGACCGTCGACAAGGGCGACAAAGTCCTCAAGGTCGTGGCTCGCCTGAAAGTCCATGCGGCCCCGCCCCCGGAATGCTTCCATCTTTGTTCCGAGGAAGTACGGCGCCGTGATGACACGGATTGATTGCCCGCGTGACAGGGTCAGAGTCTCAGCATGTCTGAGTGCGGGTTCATACCAAGTGTTCGTGAAACCGAGCACTTCCCTGCTGAGAGCAAGCACATCCAGCGTCAATCGCCCGTTGCGCCACCGGCAGGTAAGAGCCTTCTCTCCCGTGTCCTCGGTAAAACCCGCCTGACGCAAACGTTCCGCGAATGCGATGTAGTCCGCGTAGGTCAGGATCTCTGCGATGACGTCGACGTCGGTGGTCGCACGAATCGGGGCAGCGGCCTCGTCCGTAATCAGGAGACCCAGAGTAACGCAGCCGACGAACACGATCTCATTCAGAAAGGCAGCCAGCTTGAGGACCGCGTCTTCCAGCAACCACATACCCAACCAGCCTCAAACACTTTGAACATTCAGGAGCAGCAACATGAACGAGAACGAAGTCTGGGCAGCCACACTCGGTGACAAGTACGTTGTGCCGTAACCCGCGAGGCGCCGTATCGCGGGATCCTGCGGATCACCGAAGACGGTAAAGTCCTCCACTGGGAGACCGTTGGGCTGATGCACGACGCCCTGTTCGGGTCCCGACGTCGATCATGTCGCCCGCTGGCAGGAGATCGCCGTAGGGTTCGTCGACACCCACAAGTGATCACGCAAAAGAGCGATCACCAGGGCAGGTTACGCTCCCGTCCAGCGCCAGGCAGCGTCGGCCACTCTGTGCGAGCCATGTGGCCGCCATCATTTGGCGCCCTGACCTTCCGCAGTCCGCGACGCACCCCAACTTGCCAATCGAGCGTCCGCGCCATCCGTTCCATGATGTGTCCGCGGGCTTTGTCGCAGTTGCTCAACCACAGCCCTGGATTCCTGCTCCGCAGGAGATCGTGAAGAGAATATCAATGGGAAAAATATCTGTAAGTCTCGGGAATCCATTTTTGATTTTCGTGTGGAGCTTCGCCATGCTGTTGCTCGGCAGCGCGATTGGACTCTACTGGAAAACCATGCCGGGCACGGCTTTTTGCGTGGCAGCTCTCGGAGCCGTGCTGATGGTCGTCCACGACATGGCAATGGGTCTGCTTTGGTTCGCGGTCACCACGAAATTGGTCGCTAAGACGCGCCAAGGCAAATTATGAGATTGCAACGCCGTCCGCTTCCCTCAACCGCGTATTCACTCAGAGGTGAAGCGGACGACGATTTCGCATGGAAGGCAAGCAGACTGACCGCCGGCGACCGGGCCATTGCACGACTTCCCACACGGGTTCCGCTTGGAAAGCATCGCCCTGGTCCACCCTTCGGCACTCCACGTCACGCTGAGACCTTGCCTGCCGCCCAGCGCACAAGTCCGACATGCCCGTTCTACGGCCAAGTGGACTGGATTTGTAAACACTCGCCGACTTCCCGTTCTGTATTCCTCTTAGGCCCGTCATAAAAACATGCGCGCCCGACTTCCGGTTTGCGAGCAGGCCGCCGAATCTCGTATGACTACGCCTCTGGCCAGCCCATTGGGGTGCGCCACCCGAGTCTGTGCTGCCGCCATCCATACCGGGTTTGCCGATCTCAAATCAGCTTTTCCGCGAATTACGTTGAATTTTCTCGATAGCGGCTTTAATCGCCGCCTTTCGCTTTTCGGGATCAGACTCAGTCGCCCAAACCTCCGCAAGCCGGGCCGCGTTCTGCTGGGTTCCAAGCCCGAATGCTGGCTCACGCAGAAGATCACGCTTGACCTTCACATAGTCCGGCCGGGTCTGCGGAACAATCTGATCGAACATTTCCTCAAATCCGGGCCAGCCATGCTCCATAAAAGCTTTGAGAATTCGAGAGTAATTTTCCGGTCCAACCGTCTTGGGACCAGGGATTGGTTCCAGATTTTCCACCTCGCTCCGCAACTTGATCGTCAGGGGATCATATGGGGACTCCTGGAACCGCAACGTGGAACGAGAGTTCTGGATCCTAGCCGTCGCCTGGGTTTTGCGGATGAAGTCCAGTTCCTTTTTCGCAACATCGTTGTCGGGCTGCAACTCCTGCGACAGTAGGAACGCCGCCTCGGCTTCATCTAACCTTCCCAAGTCGATAAGGGTTGCGCCTTGTCCGCGGTATGCTCGGGCAATCTGCCACTTAGGAGCCCACCCTCTAACAATCGCTGCCTGACGGTAGCACTCCAGTGCTTCGACGTGGTGCTTGAGGCGATTCATTATGAATCCCTTCTGAATCCACAAGCGCGGGTGATCGGGTTCAAGCTCTAGAGCGTGCTCAACGCAGGCAAGAGCGTCCTTGAGGCGGCCTTGTTCAACCGCAACATTCGCCAGCAGGTACCACGCTTTCGAATAGGAACCAGGCACGGATTGAATATTCTTGTCGGCTTGTTGCATGCAATCGGAATTCCCTGAATAGGCAAGGAACTCATCGTTGTCCCAGAACGCGACTGGCAGAAACTCACCTACCGGGCTTTGCCTTACATTTTCGAACTGAACCGGCTTCCATCCGTTCGGCATCTTGCGGATTGCATGTTCTAAAATGACTCTTGCGTCAGCCCACCTTTGAGCGGAAATCAATTCAATTGCACGCTCATTGTGGACTTGCCCCCATTTTTGAGACAAACGGTTAAGACTCAAAATCCAACGAATGGAGAATTGAGTTGGACTTGCCCCCATTTTTGAGACAAACGGTTAAG
>JAJZKY010000035.1 GCA_021803885.1 Planctomycetota bacterium | reverse complement strand
GGTGCCGGCGCAGTATAGCGGGGGTCAACGCTCGCCAGCGCGAATCGTTACTTGGAAAATGTGCAACACGTCCCGGACGGGGGAGCGCATGAAGGATCACACTGACCGGGACTTTTGTCGCCTGATTGCGACAGTCCTGTAGCAAGAAGGGAGTTTATCTTGTCGACGCAGGCGGACGAAGTCATCACCACGCACGTGGTCGCGGAAGCCCCGGTACGCAAAGGGAATCTTCGGCCGCATTTAATTTTAAAAGAGCAGCGTATGACTTTCGACGGAACAGGTCCGGAACTCATGGCCGATGCAGTGTCCTTCGATGAGGCGTTGCAGCCTCGGACGCAGCCGCACATCTGGCCGGCGCCTGCTCGCACCACAACACGCTTTGCACCACGCTCACGCGCCTATCGACCGCTGAAGCGGGTGCTCGACATCGTCGGTGCGCTGGCGATCGGACTCGCGTTCTCACCGCTGATCCTGGTGATCGCCGTACGCATGGGCGTCGAGGACGGCCCCATTCTGTTCCGCCACCGCCGCATCGGCCAGGGCGGGCGCACGTTCGAGTGCCTGAAGTTCCGCACCATGGTGCCGAACGCCGAGCAGATCCTGCACGACCTGCTCGAGCGCGACCCGGAGGCTCGGGCCGAATGGCTGCGCGACCATAAGCTGCGCTCTGATCCGCGCGTGACGCGTCTCGGGCGATTTCTGCGCAAAACCAGTCTCGATGAACTGCCGCAGATCTGGAACGTGCTGCGCGGAGAGATGAGTCTGGTGGGTCCGCGGCCGATTGTGAAGGACGAGATGCTTCGCTATGGGCGCTACCTGCCGGCCTACATGGCCGCGAAACCGGGAATCACCGGGCTCTGGCAGGTCACCGGACGCAACGATACCAATTATCGGCGCCGGGTGGTCATGGACACGTACTACGTACGCAAGCAGACGCTGCTGATGGATTTACGCATTTTGCTCAAGACCGTGAAGGTCGTGCTTTGGGGGCATGGGGCGTATTGACCGCCGTACCCGTTCCGTAGCAAAGCGATTGCTATACTTTCGAGCCGTTCGCCGCAATCGCCTGAAGTAATGCGGATAGTGACACACAACGGGATCGCGTCTCCACTCAATCGCCGGACAATTGGCACTTGCCAAGCAGGCGTCGCGGCCCTTCGCCGCAGCACGTTGTTATTCCTTCCGCGCGCGCGCTGATACACGCCCATCGGCGGAAGTCTAGCGCAATGGGGTTTTCCTTAATCTATAGACCCAACAGAATTAACGCATTTACGCAGGTACACATGAAAGCAGTCATCCTTGCCGGCGGTCTCGGAACCCGCTTATCCGAAGAAACCGTCTCCAAACCGAAACCCATGGTCGAAATCGGCGGCAAGCCGATCATCTGGCACATCATGAAAATCTACTCCGCGCACGGAATTAACGATTTCATCGTATGCCTCGGCTACAAGGGATACGTCATCAAAGAATACTTCCACAACTACTTCTTGCACACATCCGACGTGACCATCGACATCAGGAACAATCGGATGGAAGTACACCATAACGCCGCGGAACCCTGGCAAGTCACGCTCGTCGATACCGGCGAAGACACCATGATCGGCGGGAGAATCAAGCGCATCCTCCCCTACGTGCGCGACGACAACGCATTCTGCCTGACGTACGGCGATGGTGTGGGCGATATCGACGTGGCGGCCTGCATCAAACACCATACATCTCTTGGCCGACTCGCCACGGTCACCGCGACCCAGCCTCCAGGTCGTTTTGGTGCCATCCGGTACGATGGCAATCGCGTCACCGGCTTCCGCGAAAAGCCCGAAGGCGACGGCGGCTGGATCAACGGTGGATTCTTTGTGCTCTCGCCGAAAGTCGGCAACTACATCGAAGGCGACCACACGATATGGGAACGCGAGCCGATGGAAAGGCTTGCCGCTGAAAATCAACTCTCCGTCTTCTTTCACCAAGGCTTCTGGCAACCCATGGATACGTTGCGCGACAAGCGTCAGCTCGAAGAGATGTGGACCAAGAACACGGCGCCTTGGAAAACCTGGTAATCGCGCGGAAGCGCACCGCATCATCCGTTCAATTAGCCCGCATGAAGTTTTCACAATGAAAATATTAATTGTCGGCAACGCCGGCTACATCGGTCCGGTGTTAACTCGTCATCTCCGCACAACGCTCCCCGACGCTCAGTTGATCGGCTACGATTCCGCGTTCTTCGCGCATTGCACGACTGGCGCACCTCGATTACCCGAAACGCGCCTCGATACCCAACATTACGGAGACGTGCGCATGTTTCCCGCGCACCTCCTCGATGGAATTGACGGTGTCGTGCAGCTTGCGGCGATATCAAACGATCCGATGGGAAATCGATTCGAAAAGGTCACGCAGGCGATCAATCATCAATGTAGCGTGAACATCGCGCGCATGGCGGCCGAGCGCGGCGTAAAGCGCTTCGTCTTCGCATCTAGCTGCAGCATGTACGGCTATGCCGCGGGCGGTGCCCGCAAGGAAAATGATTCCCTGAACCCCCTCACCGCCTACGCTCGCTCCAAGGTCGCCACAGAAGCCGATCTGAGTCAGATGGGCAACTCCGGGATGACCACTACCTCACTTCGTTTCTCCACGGCTTGCGGGTGGTCGGACCGAACCCGCCTCGACCTCGTCCTCAACGACTTCGCAGCGTGCGCGGTGGCCACCAAGGAGATTACAGTACTCAGCGATGGCACACCCTGGCGCCCATTGATTGATGTCAAGGACATGTCCCGCGCAATAGAGTGGGCACTCACTCGCGATGAAAAGTCTGGCGGACGATGCTTGGCGGTTAATGTCGGCTCCAACTCCTGGAATTACCAGGTGCGGGATCTCGCAGAGGCCGTCGCGCGCCACGTACCGGGCACCAAAGTATCAATCAACACGGCGGCGCCGCCCGACAAACGCTCCTACCGCGTCGACTTCTCTCTTTATGAGAGACTTGCGCCTAAGCACCAACCCCAGGTGGATCTCGATCAAGCGATCGGGGAGATTTGCGCAGGCCTGCAGAACATGGGATTTTGCGATCCGAATTTCCGGGTCTCCCAATTCATACGCCTGAAAGTCCTGGAGAAGCATATCGCTGAGCACCGCCTCACAGAAAGTCTTCACTGGAGCTGAGAGGACCATGATATTCAACCCGACCCCCCTTCATGGTGTTTTCACGATTGACCTCGAGCGCCGCGGAGACGACCGCGGTTGGTTCGCACGCCTCTTCTGCGAACGGGAGTTCTCCGCCCGAAATCTCGAAACCCACTACGTGCAAATCAATAATTCCGCCAGCGCCACGCGCGGCACGTTACGCGGCATGCACTATCAGCTTCCCCCGAGCGGCGAGGTTAAGGTCGTGCGCTGCGTCCATGGCGCTCTCTACGATGCAGTACTCGACTTGCGGCCCGACTCCCCGACGTTCGGCCTCTCCTTTGGAGCAGAGTTAACCGCTGAAAACAGGCGAATGATGTACGTGCCACGCGGTTGTGCCCACGGCTTTCTGACGCTCAAAGAGAATACCGAAGCCATGTATCTCGTCAGCGCGTTTTACGAACCGAAACTCGAACGTGGCGTAAGATTCGACGATCCACGCTTCTGCATCCAGTGGCCGATTGATCCGATGGTCGTGTCCGACAAGGATCGTCAATGGCCGAATTACAATGAAGAATATCACGGCGGAAATATCCTAAGAGATCTGCTGTGAAGATTCTGTTAACCGGCGCCTCGTCATTTACCGGATATTGGTTCGCCTCAACGCTCGCCGGAGCCGGACACACGATCGTTGCTCCACTGACACGCGCCGCCGACGCCTACGAGGGCGTCCGTCGCGAGCGAGTAATACGCCTCAACGCTTGCGCGCAGATTGTTGAAAATTGTCCCTTCGGCAGCGAAACATTCACCGATCTGGTGCGAGGTGGCGTAGACGTACTGTGCCACCATGGCGCCCAAGTGGCCGGCTACAAGAGCATGGACTTCGACGTCGGCGGCGCTCTGAACAACAACACTTGCAATTTGCAGTCCATCTTACGCATAGCAAGACTGAGTGGCCTGAAGTCAGTCATTCTCACAGGAAGCGTCTTCGAGCCCGACGAGGGGTCCGGTACCGAACCGCGTCGCGCATTTTCTCCATATGGCCTCTCCAAAGCTCTGACGGCTCAGGTTTTTCGCTTCTGGTGTGAAACACTCTCCATACCGCTCGCAAAATTCATCATTCCAAACCCATTTGGACCCTGGGAGGACGAGCGATTCTGCGCCTACCTGCTGCGCTGCTGGACGCAAGGCAACCCAGCCACGATAAACACACCGGTCTATGTGCGCGACAACATCCACGTGTCGCTGCTCGCATTGGCTTATCGTGATCTGGTGTCGCGAACAGATAACCTCCCTCAGTTCTCCCGCCATGCTCCGAGCGGTTACATCGAAAGCCAAGCATCATTCGCACAACGATTTTCTCAGGAAATTGGTCGTCGGTTAGATCTCGCCGCAGAGCTGAATCTCGCTCAGCAAGCGGATTTTCTTGAGCCGCCTGTACGTGTCAATACCGACTTCCTGGATACCAAGCGCCTAGGGTGGGATGAAACCAACGCTTGGGATGAACTCGCGGCCTATTATCGTACGAAACTTCGTAACGCTGGCCAACCGTGTGCGCATCATCTTCCGACCACGCGAACATGAAGTCAAACACCGAATCACCGCCCTCTGTTGGCGTAGCTTTCATCACGCACTGCGCCGCGAGGCACCTACCCCACTCCCTACCGCCGGTACTGGCATCACCCCTAATGCCGAGAGTGCTTGTTGTAAATTCCAGCTCAAACGATGGGACCGTAGAACTCGCAAAACAATTCGGAGCTGAAGTTCTAATAATTCCGAGACAGGAATTCAATCACGGAGCCACCCGAGAACTCGCGCGCCATCATCTCGGAACCGACATCGTCGTCATGATGACGCCGGATGCTTACGCCACCTCCCCAGAAATGCTCGCCAACCTCGTCGCACCGATTCAATCTGGCGCGGCGTCCGTTGCCTACGCCCGGCAGATCCCACACAAGGGCGCCAACTTCTTCGAAGCCTTTCCCCGCATTTACAACTACCCTGATCGCAGCCACATCCGTGGCCTCGACGACGTTAAAAACTATGGCTCGTTCCTATTCTTTTGTTCCGACACCTGCGCTGCCTGGAAGAACTCCGCCCTGAACGAAATCGGTGGCTTCCCACCCGTCCTCACCGCCGAAGATACGGTCGCAACGGCGAAGCTCCTCCGTCATGGACACAGAATTGCATACGTTTCTGAAGCAGTTGTTCATCACTCGCATCACTACACTCTCGCGCAGGAGTTTAAGCGATATTTTGACACTGGTTACTGCCGCAGATCGATGCAAGCGTTGATGCTTGGGCAACGAGATGAAGCTCACGGAAAGATGTTCGTACTAGCGATGCTACGCAGCTTATGGACACACAAGCCATTTCTATTGCCCTACGGCGCCGCGCAAGTTCTCGCAAAGTACGCCGGCTACAAAATAGGAATACACGGCCATCGCCTCCCCCCCGTTCTTTCGCCGCGCACTTTCAAGCCAAGATTACTTCTGGACGAGCGTGTGGTTCACGAATTGAATACCGCAGACTTTTGGTTCTTTACCCAATTCCGGGGAACGCTGCGCGCATTTTTGAGGAAGAAGTACTACTCATCACTGAACCCGTAAGCCATGCGATCGATGACCTTGATCTGGTTGTTGCTGCCCTCGAGCAAACTGGTGTGCGGAGGGTAGCGGCAGCGCCCCAGCACCCCTGGCAGGTGCCGCGTAGTTTTCGCACGAACGCCTTCAGCGGCTCCACTGCGGGAGGGCCGAGGGGAAAACCCCTTTCTCGCGGTACCAGGCGCTGCGCTGTTCCTCGTCCATCGCCGCCGTGGCGATCATGGCTTCCAGCCGCGCCGCGGCTGTCCATGCCCGCTCGCGAGCCCGCCTGGACTGCGCATCAGCACGCCACCGTTCCAATGCCGCCACCGACACTACAATCTCCTGGGGCACCCGGGATATCTCCGCACTCTCCGGCGGGAGCAAACAAACCATCGCCTGTTCTCTGAATTCGTTGCCGTATCAAGCCACTGCCGTTCCTCAACGCCCCCAAGATTAAGGAGATATCGAGGCGACAACTACGGTGACACAGGAGGCCCGCTTGATGTCTTGTAACACCAATTTCGCAGAGGCGACCGTTCGCCTCATCCTCGCGCTCAGCTACCCCGGAAACGGGAGAAGAACTGAACTTCTCATGACGCACCAATCATTCTAGCGGGCGATTCTCAGGTAGGCGCGAGATTAAAGAAGCCGCTTCTCCACAACACGAAGAGCATCGAAATCGGCCCCAGAGCTTCAATAGTTACCAGCGAAATCGCTCCACCAAATGCGCCGTATCGTCTTCCCAATGCAGGCAGCAAAACGACGCTTAAGAGCCCCATCAGGAGGTAGATCTTACTCAAAGATTTCGCAAGTCCGATATTGATCATGATGATCTGTGCCAGCACCGTCGCTCCACTGAGCAGTACCGGCAGAATCCCCATCAATCTCAAGACAGGCACAGCTCCCTCGTACTGCGCCCCACCAAGCACCTCCACGATTGGTCGGGCTGAAATCACCAGAGTCGCTGACAGAAGACTCGCTGCGATCAACAGCGGAATCGACAGTCGGCGTACAAATAGTTTGCCTTCCTCCATGGATTTATCAAACAGCAGACTCGCCCTCGGGTAGACCGCAAGCACTACGGGCATAAAGAAGTAAAAGACCGCAAGCGCCGCTTTATTAGCCAAGGCATAAAGTGCAACCGCTCTGACGCCGGAAACCAACCCTAATATCAGTCCGTTTCCCGTAGTATAAGCACTGATAGCGACGTTCGAAATAAACAGATGCCGACTCGAATTCAACGCATTTCTCAAATCGCGCCACTGGGGACGGTAACGGGTAATCGGCATGACCTTTCGCACATTCAGTAGACACACTATGCCCCCAATCAGTGTCTGCGCAGACAAAAAGAGCGCCGCAAGAATCACGTCGCGAGGCGTATGTACGAAGATGAAGACTCCGAGCAATGCGATCGCTCTGCTCAACACCACCCACACGGACATGATATGCAGGCGCTCGAGGCCTTGGTAGTACCATTGAGGCAGAAGCACCGAACCGACGACATTGAGTCCACAAACACTGATTACTGCGGCATGCTCAAGCAATGTCTTTGAGGCTAGCATCGCGATACAGATAATGAGCGCAGAACAAACTAACAGGAGCGACTTGGCCGACAGCGTCGTCCAGAATATTCTGGACACTTCAACGGGGTTGTCTCGCGCAACCGAAATGGACCGCGTCGCGCTAAAGTTGAATCCGAAGTCCGTGAGCGTCACTCCGTAGGCCATCAGCGACTGCGCAAACGCAATGGCACCATAGCTTTGGGGGCCGAGAACCCTCAAAAGATAAGGCAGGATCAAGAATGGCAACAGGTAGTTGAGACCCTGAACGAGATAAAGCGAGTAGATGTTGCCCGCGAGCTTGGAGGTGAACGCTGGTCGAATGGCCGACCGCCATCTACTGATATTTCGGAGCGTATTATTCAAAATCGCCAAGGCTCTTGAATGACCGCGGCTCCAATTCCCGCACAGCAGACGGCCAAACACACCTCACGGCCTTGCATAGGGCCCACCTCTTCCCCGCAACCCGTCGGCAAAACCTCGAGCCATCATGGCGAGCTTCTCCTTCTTGCCACGCTCTGCCAACAGCATTCGCATCAAGTTCCGAGCGCCAACGGAGAGATCGTAGAGAACGTACAACGGAAATCTCAAGCCGTACTTCTTGTACAGGAAGACTCTATTTCTCGCCTGATAATAGTGACGTATGGGAGGATAGTTCGCAGTTGCTATCGAGACACCGAGGCGATTGACGAACGCCCGGTTTCCAAACGAATGCGACATATCGACGTCGCTCGCCACTACAATGCGAAACTTCTTTCTTATAATACGCAGACTGAACTCCGTATCCACGCTATCCACAAAATACTCGTTCGCAAAACCTCCAACTAGATCAAATATCAGCGTCTTATATAGGGATCCGGACGTTATCGCGCTGTATACGTCATAGTGACCCGAATTTGGTTTGATTCTTTGTGGGCGCAACCATCCCTTCTTCACCGGAATATACGAACGCCTACCGCTGAACCTCTCAAAAAAGAGTGGACACGCAACCGCCACATCCGGAGCGGAAGCCAATATTGCCCGCATTCTTTCCACCGCAAAGGGCGGCAGGTTCGAATCCTGATCCAGAGTCAACAGGAGTCCAAACTTCCTTCTGGTCGCCTCAGTCACACCTATGTTCAATGCCGCCGCCACTCCTGCATTGCTTCCCATCGTTCTGATCGTAAGCTTTCCCATCACTTCGTCTGCCCCAGCGAGTTTTCTGAGGGGCTCCGTACTTTCCGGAGTGTTGTCTACAATGAGCAACTCATCCACCTGATCAAGCAGTGCAGCAACTCGCTCTTGCAGCCCATCATCAGGGTAATAAGTGACCATCACCGCCAATACGCGATTATCCGCGTGCATGCAATGTTCCCCAGTCATTTGAAGCCACCGATTAGCCACAGCGGATTTTATCTTATCGATGCGTTGCCATTGATAATTCTGTACGAATTCACTTGCTAGACTTTCGACTCCCGAGCAGAGAACGTCAACGGCGTGTTTTCGTCACTGCACACCTGTCACTCATACCCTGCGACATGCACCCCCAAGCCCACCAATTCCGTCAGAAGCACCAGCGATCATGAGCCGGAGCTTTACCCGTCGGTTCTGCTCCGCAAATATCACCCGCAGCAGAATTAAGCTGACATACGCCACGTCGTACAGCACGTACAAGGGAAACCTCAATCCATGTTTCTTATATAGAAATACTCTGTTGCGCATCATGTAGTAATACCGTACCGGCGGATAATTCGTCGGTGAAAACGTTATTCCTGCTCTCGAGGTGGAGCTTCGCCTTCCCAAGGAGTGCTCTATATCCACCTCGCTATCGACAAGCACGCGAAGCCCACTCCTCCATGCACGCAGACAATATTCGTGATCGACGCAGTCAATAAAGTACTGTTCTTCGAATTTTCCGACAACATCAAACGTAGCGACGGGATAAAGGCTTCCAGACGTAATTGCTGCGTAAACCGCGTGGATACCAGTGTTTGTTTGAAGCCTCCGCGGCAACAAGCCCATCTTCTTGACAGCGAAGAGGGACCGTCTTCCGCTACTGCGTTCGTGGAAGAGTGGGCAGACGACAGCAGCGTCTTTCTCCGAACCAAGTGTTGCCATCAAGCGGCGAATAGCAAATGGCGGTAAAATGGAGTCTTGATCTAGCGTGAGTAGAAATCGGAAGCCCCTACATTTCGCTTCCTCCACGCCTAAATTCAATGCAGCCGCAATTCCGATATTCCGACCGAGCGCACGTATTTTCACTTTACTTGCCAACCCCGGTGCGCCAATAGGCGCCAGGCAAGCGGCATCTTCGGCCGGTGTGTTGTCAATGATAAAAATCTCATCGACGTAGTCCGCCAGGGCCGAAACTCGTTTCGAAAATTCCGCGTCGGGATAATAGGTTACAATTACGGCCAATATCAGTGCGTCGCCATGGTCCCGATCTCCAGCTTCGGCACTGCGGGTACTAGTCGCATGCGTTGTAGATCGAGGCGGCCGCGCTCCAGGGAAATGGACACCGGTTTCAATTACTGCCGACATTTCAACACGTCCAGCCGTGGTATGTTCTTAGGAAGAACGCAGCACATTAGTCTCTTGCTCAGCGGGCCGGTTAAAGACGGCACTCAGACCTCCGTCAATTAAGCACATACATCCATCGCTGCTACTGACGCCAGATCGCCCAAATTCCGGAAAGCAACACCCCCAGAAATAAGCCAATTACGGTCATCTTGAGTATTGACGGTGTGACAGGCTTTTCAGGTACCATTGCTGGGTCTACAACGCGCAACGCGTAGTCAGTCCGACCGCGCGCGAGCATTTCCTGATTCAATTCGCTCTCCATCAACGTGTAGATGTCCCGCCGAAGATCGAGCTGATTTGTCTTAGATATCTGTGCATTGAGGAAGGCTATGTGGTTCTCGGCCCTCTTGATAGCGCGGGCCCTCAAGTATTGATTGGTCAGCTTAACCAATCCATTGGCCCAGTCGGCTGCGCGCTTGGGGTTGGACCATTTAATGGTGAGAGTCACCAAACCGCTCTGCCTGTCCTTTTCGACAGTCCGAATTTTTAGTCTGAACAACCTCACGGCTTTCCAGATTGTAGGAAGCTTTTCAGAATCCATGGATCGCCATTTACCGGCAGAAGCATTCCATTGCTTGCGGAATAGGATTGGGAGGAGTTTGTGCATTTTGATGTACTGTGCCGCAATTCTATTTGACTTTAATGTCGCAACCGCCTCCTCTTTAAAAGATCCGCCAAGCTGTGAAAGGCCTATTTCGGAACCAAGTCCGCCAAGCAAGGAGCTGACTGAGGAAAGACCGTTCATGCCCACCGTACTCCCGGAGGACAAGGGCAGCACCGTGACTGAGGCCTCGTATTTCGGTGTTATGAGGGCACCAAGAGTAGCGAACACGATCCCGCATACTGCAGTAACGATCATAATGCGCCAACGCCGCGTCCACAGTGACGACAGCTTTTGCTGTGAACCGGCGTCAGCAGCAGACTTCACCCGTAAATCTCCTGGCATTTCAGCGAGACCGTCGTGTTTTACATCTGCATTTTCCATGAAGAAGCCTAAGATATGTTGAGTTATTGTCTTTGCAAAAGATGATGAGAGGAAACCAGACTAGTTGAGTTCTGCTGCCGGAAATCGGATTTATTTCTCCATCAGTCTGGCGCGGCCGATGACACGTTCAGAGAGTTTTCGATGTCATCTTTGCATTGTAACGACTCAGTCCAAGGTAAGAGCTGAGTTCTCGCTCATGCTGAGAGTGTCGTTCCCATATCCTCATCATCACTGCGACCCCCACCATTACCCATATTTCCGGAAGCGCCAGGAAGTTATCCGTCGACCAAAGTAATATTGACGCCAGAAAATAGGCGTAAAGAATCAAGCCGTAGGCCGTGCGCATCGTGAATTGCTGCCATAGTCGATGCGCCAGATATCCGATGACAACGAAGTAAATTGGAGCCCACCAGCCGAAATCATAGAAGACATAACCAAATGCTGTGGGCCAAATGAACATCGGATTCAGATCCGCCGACGAAACCTGACGGAATTCCGCAAATAGGCTGGTGAGGCTGCGCTCGGGAATGTGCCAACCAAAACTCTGGCCCATGTGTGGGATTGAGACCACTCTATGCAGCAACGGGGGATACCAAAGGAAGCGGAACGAATAGTAGGGGGCATCTGATATCGATGGCACTAGTCGTCCCGAGAGCGCGGCCGCCAACCTATTGTAGGACGCCGGCAAATAGCCGGCGAGCATCATGATGGGCGAGTACTTCGAACCGGAGCGAAAGTAGGCGATAATAAGGAATAATGCAAAGACTGTTGTCAGTGTCCCGCCGACGGCGATTATCAGCTTCTTGAATTTTATGCCGCGCGGATTCCACCGCGTTCCCGAAAGAACGACCAGGATCGCGAGCAGAAATGGCATGAGCAGGCTGCGAGAGAGCGTAATGACGCAACATAGAGTGTACACGGCCACCGAGCCGTAAATTACTCGCCGAGCACTGATCAAGCTTCTTGACGTTTTCCTATTGCCTTCGTTGCCTGAATTGCCTGAATTGCCGACCGCCCATAGCAGTAGCGGGAACCCAAGCGGCAGGATATTGGTGGCGGCAAAACCTGTGGTCATCAGGCTCGCCAGTGCGGCGGTACGAATCGCTTGTGCTCCTCCGTGCGTCAACGCCGAGATGTACCCACGGGCGTCTCTGACGAAAATCCCCGCAACGACAGCGCCGAGAATCGAGGCCGCCAAGGCCACTGCGACAGCCATACGTTGCCGTCTTATTCGGTCTGCTTCTGGAGGATTCGGGAATGGCAAGGCCTCCCCCGTCGTGTTTGCAGAGAACCTGTTGCCAATTAGGAATGCACTGATGCAGAGACCCAAAAAGCAAAGCAGTTGCCAATTCAGGAACATCAAGTCACGCTCGCCTACGAGCTTGCGATATATATGAGGTGGGAATAACGTGAGCAAGATTCCGCCGGCTACAGACGCTAGACCAACTCGCATTGGATTCAAATGCGACGGGACGAGATTTCCATGTTTGTAGATATCCGCTGTTCGCTCGTCCGTACGCCATCGATGACGCTCCGAAATCAGCCACGTCGACAAGATGACTCCGACGACGATTCCAAGTGCCAATAGCTCGAGTGGTCTCGGGAACTGTGGCAGCACGGGGATGGCCGGTGGATCAATGACCCTCAGGGCATAGTCACGGCTGCCCTTGACCATCATCTCTCGATCAAGCTCTGACCTGATCAGTCCGAAGAGAACCTGCTTCTGTTGAGCGACTGACGTGTGCGCCAGTTCGCGGTTGAAATACGCAAGCTTCTGTTTGACACGCCTCATCGCGCTAGTGCGCGCATATTGGTTTGCAAGCGCAACCAGCTCCACAGTCCATTTAGCAGCGAGCTGTGGATTTTTCCAAGTTACGCTCAGTGACACAAGCCCTGTACTTGAATCAAAACTCACCCTGCGGATGTGTTCAGAAAAGTACCTAACGCCTTGCCAAATTGTGGGCTGCTCGTTGGGATTGCGGGACTTCCAAGTCTTACGCGCTTTTTTCCAATCGTTGCTAAATATTACAGGCAGCAGGTTCTCCCTGCGAATGAGTTCGGCTGCAAGCACCCTGGATCGAAGAATGCCGATCGCCTCCGCGTTTCGTACGGACATCGAATCAACGGGAATCCCGTCCAGCACGCGCGCGTCGTTGATTCGCGAGATGACACGATTCGCCCCGGACAGCGATGTTCCATCCCAGACGCCTTCCGTTGGAGCCAAGATTGTTACGGCTCGATATTGCGGCGCTATAAAATAGCTGCCCGCCAAAGCCGACAGAATGCAAGCGCCAGTGACGCCAAGGAGCAACCATTTGCTGCTCCACAGAATTTGCATCAACTGTTTGCAGTTCAACCCGCTATTGGTCATGACTCAGCGCCTTTCTGCACCTACGCTGGTCGTGTCGCCGAGACATCGAAGAACCTTTGTGGAACTTCAGCGGCAGGTACGCTCCGCGTTGGGATCGATCGAGAACTTTCCGAGTCTCGGATGGCGTATGTCAAATCAGCTTTCAATCCGCTAGTCAAACGTGACGCCCTTCGGTGCAGCTCATCACCTTCCATGTTGTCCGCACACTTGCGCCGACGAGGTCCTCAAACGGACGGCCAACCACGCACGATTCATCGAATTCCCGACTGGATAGGTACCAACAGCAGCTCAGGGCGCACCATTGAACACATATCGGCGCGACTCATGCATGTGCTCGAGGAAGAGCATGCCAGTTGTCTATAATCAGCGAAACTCTTTGATGTCATGACTAAGGAAGCGCTATAAGGCATGCACCGCCGCTGCAGCGATCGCCACGTTGTACAGGATACCCGTCACCGCCTGCCAGAACGGCAACGGCAACATCTTCTCCGCATTGATCGGCACCACGATGGTATCGCCCGGCCTGATCCGAGTTCCGCTGTGACTGAACCAGAAGCTGCTATGACCGCCGGTTACCACGCTTCCGTCCGCGCGCACAACGTAGATATGCTTCCGATCCGCCTCAGATGTCAGGCCACCACTGAGCCTGACATAGGCGCTGCGCGAGAGATTTGGGTTATAGAGATGCGAGGTGGGATCTTGCACCTCTCCGATGACCGTGACTTCCTGCTCAAATTTCGGCACATAGAGTGCGTCACCGTTCCGAAGCACTACATCGTATGGTGAATTGTTCGGGTCCTTGATGATTTTGCGCAGATTGATCACCAAACGCCCAACCGCATGTTCAGTCTTCAGCTGATGGAGCAGTGAGCGAGCCACTACCATCGTGTTCGTTGCCGCGCCGACGGCACCTCCATTCGCTGTCACGCTTGCGCGCAGCGCCAGCACACCGAGTTCGATGCGCATGCGCTGCGCCAGCAGATTCATTTCATGCTGTTCCCGCCGCTGCAACTCGGTTCGCGTGAACACTGCGCCCTGTGGAAATGCCCAAGGCGTCAAGCCGCCGGCCCGCGCGATGACGGACTTCAGCGTCTCTCCGGGG